>PXAW01000445.1 GCA_003567055.1 Hyphomicrobiales bacterium | reverse complement strand
TGTCTCCGTGAAATTTAGATTTGTCAAATATCGAAATATTTTGAAAATGAGCCAAATAAAACCAAGCATTTCCGCTTATTTTCGAATTTATCATAACGAATGAATCTTTAAAGCGGCCGTTTCGAAAATATAAATCCGATTTAATATTGCATCCTCGAAAAAACACCGATTTTTGGAATTCTGAAATGTCAGCTTCTATTTCCTCACAGAAAAAACACTTGTCGAACACTGCTGATGAGGAAAAATGAGATCTGTCAATATATAATTTTTTCTTAAAAACGGAGCTTTCAAAAGAAATTTGGGGCAAAAAAATATATTTTGAAAATTTACAGTGCTTTCCAAATATAATATTGCTTAGATCAATAAATGCTTTCTGTCTCGGAATATCGGCTGGTGGCGATGTGTCACCATTGCGTTCTGCCCATACTTCGATATATTTTTGAATAATTTCTTTGATAAAGTCGCTGTATTCGATGTCTGTTATGTGCTCAGTCCGTTGAATGCTTGCGTATTTATTTCTTTCGTCTCTTGAAAAGCGATGTAACATCCACAAATTCCAAGCCTGCCTATTCTTCTCATGCAGTTCCCAATCAATCTCATCCCCCTCCTGCTCGCCATACAGCGTCATCAGGATGTACCACGGGTTCTGGTTGGCCGGGGTCAGCTTGCTTGTGTCTATATCATTTTCCGTATCGCTCATGCCGCGCCGTTCCGCATCCGTTCGTCACGGAACACGCTGGCACAATGAAAGCCTGCGGAAAAGAGCCTTGCACACGCTCTCCACAAGGAGATTGGAATAGCCAGAATACTGACTTGTGGCGCTAACCCGCCGCTCAAACAGCGTGAGCCATCCGCGCCATAGCTTTCGCCGCGGCCTTCTTTGCTGCGATGTAGGTCTCGCGGCGGATTGATACGACCTTGCCGCCGGATGGCGTGTTCCGGGTCTGGAAGGTGCCGGATTTCGCATCGCGTGCGACGGTCTGTACGCGGAAGAATGTGTTCTTGCGCCCGCTGATCATCCAATCGCTCCCATATTCGCACGCATGCTACAGCGCGCAAGGCTGCTCTGCCAGCCTGTCTCCGGATTGAACTGAGCGAAGCGCGTCCCACGCCGACCGGATCAGCCCATCCCGAATCACAATCAGAAGCTTATCGTGAACAATAATACCTATTCAGGGTCACTTTTCAACACTGCACAGCCGATTTTCTCATCCCTCAAGCCGGCACCCCACTCCCGCTCCCGCTCCCCTCACGCACCCGCCTGAACCGCATTCCACCCCGGCGCATCAGCAGGAAGGAGATGATGGCGATGTTGAGGAGGTTCCAGGCGACGCCGTTGAGGAAGGCCATGTCGTAGGAGCCGGTCCAGTCGAAGATGGCGCCGGAGAGCCAGCCGCCGAAGGCCATGCCGAACAGGGTCGCCATCAGGACGATGCCGACGCGCATGCCGGCCTCGCGCTGGGGGAAATATTCGCGCACGACGATGGCGTAGCTCGGCACGATCCCGCCCTGGAACAGGCCGAACAGGGCCGAGATGATGTAGAGCGCGGCCATCCCGTCGAAGAGCACGAAGAGCACGATCGCGAGGCCCTGCAGGCTGGAGCCGAGCAGCAGCGTGGCGAGCCCGCCGATCCTGTCGGCGATGAAGCCGGAGGCGATGCGGCTGACGATGCCGAAGGCGAGCATCAGCGACAGCATCTCCGCCCCGCGCGCGGCGCCGATCCCGAGATCGGTACAATAGGCCACGATATGCACCTGCGGCATCGCCATGGCGACGCAGCAGGAGACGCCGGCGATCAGCAGAAGCGTCTGCAGCGTGCCCGTCGACAGGCCGAGCCCCTCGCGGGCCGGATTGGCGATGACGGCGCCGGGCACCGGCTCGGGCAGGGCGGGGGCGCGCTTGCGCAGCAGCATCGCCAGCGGGATCATCGTGGCGAGGCAGAACAGGCCGATGCCGATATGCGTTGCCCGCCAGCCCGCTTCCTCGATGAAGAACTGCACCACCGGCGGCCAGAACGTGCCGGCGAGGTAATTCCCCGAGGCGCAGACCGCCACCGCGATGCCGCGCCGCTTCCTGAACCAGTGCGAGATTTCCGCGATCAGCGGTCCGAACGAGGCCGAGGAGCCGAGAAAGCCGATCAGGATGCCGTGTGCCAGCGCAAATTGCAGGATGCTCGTCGAGAATCCGGCGAGGATATAGCCGAGGGCGAGCGCGAAAGCGCCGCCGACCAGCGGAAAGACGATGCCGAACCGGTCCGCGATCCGGCCCATCAGGATGCCGCCGAAGGCGAATCCCACCATGGCCAGCGCATAGGGGAAGGAGGCGCCGGCGCGCTGCACGCCGAACTCCTCCTGCACGGCAGGCAGCGCCACCACCACCGACCACATTCCGACCCCGCCGATGGCGCTCAGCGCGACGGCGATCCCGAGCCGGGTCCAGGCGCGGCGGGAATCGATGTGTGAATCGTCGTAGATCGGGGCGGGATTCGACAATGCAACCATCCGTCAGCACAAGGGACGGATTCATTTATCATCATCCCCCGCGGCAGCACCAGCGCGCGGGAGGCACGGCCCCGATGGCTGTTTGTGCACACGCTGCGCCGACTTTACGCTTTTTTATCTTCGCTCTGGCAATGCTTCTCCCTGAACAAGGAGCCTTGCATGCTGTCGCGCAGCAGTCACAGCCGGATCATCTATTACAGCCGCTCCGCGCTCGACTCCGACATCGAGCAGCGCAAGGAGCAGATCGCGAATCTCATCCGCACCAGCCGCCGCCAGAACGAGTTCTCGCTGATGACCAGCATCCTCGTGCACGACAAGGGCTGGTTCACGCAGATGCTGGAAGGTGATCGCGACGCGCTCAACCAGACCTTCAACCGCATCTCGCAGGACAGCCGCCACAAGGAAGTGCGCATCGTGGAATGGCGCGAAGTGCCCCGGCGCGAGCTCCTGCCGTCGCTGGAACTGATCGACCGCGAAGCCGGCTTCAACGATATCCTCGACAGGTACAATCTCGAAGAAGCCTATACGCGCGGCACGCCCAAGGCCGGGTGGCTGCGCGAATTCATCATCGAATTGCAATCCAGCCTGCTGGCGAAGCGCGGCATCGAGGTGCTGACATGAGGGTGGCGATGCCGGTTTTCCGGAAAGGGGGAGGGTAATCCATGGCGGACGATCCGTTTCCCTCAGTTCTGATCATCGATGACAACCACAAGATCGGCAAACTCGTCGTCGAGATCTTCAACCGGCTCGGATTCGAGGAAGTCGAGATGACGACTTCCGGCGTCGAGGGGCTGGAGATGATCCGGCGCGGCAATTACGGTCTGATCGTCTCCGATCTCGATCTCGAGCCGGTGGACGGGATGCAGATCCTCAAGGCGGTCAAGAGCGACGAGAACCTCTACAAGATCGCCTTCATCCTCACCGAGACCTCGATCACCTTCGAGCAGGTCACCACGGCGCATGCCGCCGGCGTCGACGCCTTCCTGCTGAAGCCGTTCGACATCACGCTTTTGAAGAGCAAGCTCAAGACGGTCCTGCGCCGGCGCGCCAAGCGCAAGCGCCTCGTCAATGACTGGACCTCCGGCGGCGGGTTGAAGGAAATCGCCTGATTTTTCGCGAATCCCGGGCTGTGCGCGCCATCGTTCCCCTCATCCGACATGCGGCAATCCAACCGCAACCCGCCGCATTGTCAGCCACCCGATGCTGACATAACCTTGCGGCAATCCCGGTCGTCCGGATGTGCCTGTCGCTGCGGGGAGGGTTTTTCATTGCGCCGTTTCATGCTCGCCGTGCTGTTCGCTCCGACGCTGCTCGTCGCTCCCGCCGCCGCGCAGGATCTGCAGGGCCATGGTGGGCCGGTCAGCGCCCTGGCGGTGGAGGGCGCGGCGGTGCTCTCCGGCTCGTTCGATACCCGCGCCATCGTCTGGGACGCTGAGAGCGCGGTGGCACGGCTGGTGCTGCGCTTCCATGACGGCAGCGTCACCGCCACCGCCTTCCTGCCCGATGGCGGCTTCGCCACTGCGGGCCAGGACGGGCGCATCGCCCTGTGGGACGCGGATGCACGTGAGCCGCGTTTCACCACCGGCCTGCATCAGGGGCCCGTCGCCGAACTCGCGGTCTCGCCGGACGGCACGGTGCTCGCCGCAGCGAGCTGGGACGGGCGCATCCAGCTCGTGGATCTCACCGCAAACGAAGCGCAACTCGTCGATGCGCATCAGGGCATGGTCACCGGCATCGCCTATCGCGCGGATGGCGATCTGCTCAGCATCGGCTCCGATCTGCGCCTCGCCACCTGGCGCGACGGCGCTCTCGCGGGAAGCCTCGGGCTGCCCGATTCGCCAAACGGCCTCGCCGTCCTCGATACGGGTGTGGCGATCATCTTCGCCGATGGCGCATTGCGTGTCACCGATGGTGACGCGATGACGCAGGAGCGCCAGCTATCGGAGCGTCCGCTGGTGAGCATCACCGCCGGGAACGGGGTCGTCGCCGCTGCGTCGGTGACGGGGGAAGTCTGGCTGCTCGATGCCGGCGATCTGGCCAGCCGCCACACGCTCCTGCCCGAGCAGGGCGCGATCTGGTCGCTCGCGATCACGTCCGATGACCTGCTCACCGGCGGGCAGGACGGGCTGATCCGGCGCTGGGATCTCGCCACGGGCGAGCCGCGCGGCAGCGGCGAGGCGCCGACGGAAATCGCTTTCGACGATGGCAGCCGGGGCGCCGAAGTCTGGCGTTCCTGCGCGCTGTGCCATGCGCTCACCCCCGATGACGGCAACCGCGCCGGGCCGACCATGCACGGCATTTTCGGTCGCCGCATCGGCACTGCCGAGGGATATGATTATTCGCAGGCCCTGCGCGAGATGGATATCGTCTGGACACCGCGCACGGTGGCCGAACTGTTCGAATACGGCCCCGAGGCCTACACGCCCGGCACGCGCATGCCCGAGCAGCGTATTCCCTCGGATGAAGATCGTCAGGCGCTTGTGGAATTCCTGGCGCGGGTGACGGAGTGAGGCACGGCGGGATCAGCCGAGCAGCCAGTCGGGCAGGTGGTCCTGGGCGATGAGGTTCTCATAGGTGTCGCGCCGGCGCACCACCTCGTAGC
>PXAW01000361.1 GCA_003567055.1 Hyphomicrobiales bacterium | reverse complement strand
GGCCGTGTCCGCCCTCCCGCCGGCCAAGGCGGCGCTGCGCAGGTAGAACACCATCGAAGCGGCGTCCAGCCGCACGGCGCACGGGTGGGTCTCCAAGGACTCCCGCCCGTCTTCGGATGGATCCCTGTGGTAGCGGATGCGCCGCCGCACGGCGGAGCGTCCGTCTTCGTTGAAGGTGATGAACTGCTTGATGTGGCGGCGGTTTTCGCGCTGCTCCAGCGTTTGGCGCAGGGCCAGCCCCGTCGGCGCGTCCACCACGGCTTCGACGTGCGCGTTCGTGTCCCACAGCCGCGCCGCTACCCCGGAGGTGCGGCCCCGCGCTTGGATCACCAACTGCTCCCGCCCCGAACGGGTCCGCCGCGCCACCTGCGAGCGCCCCGAAGCCGCCACGACGCGGAACAGCGCCCCCGGCGCGCGCCAGCCGAACTCGAAGCGCAGCCTCTCCCCCACGAAACGCTCCAGCCCTTCGAGCCCGAGCCGGAATTCGCGCTCCGCCAGCGCGTTCTTGCGCCCGAGCGCGCGTTCACGCAGGCGGGTGAGATTGTCCGGCAGATCGTAATCCGGCCCGTAGACGAGGCGCAGGTAATCGCGCCCGCGCACCTTCATCGCCGGCTGCAGGAGCCCCTTGCCGTCATGCACGACGAAAGCATCGGGCTTGATCACGAAACCCTCCCCGCCCTCCGCCGTATGCCGCTCCCACCAGCCTGTCACCGCCTCCCGGTCAGCGGCGGAGGCGGGATCGATCACCTGCCAGCCGGTCGCGCGCAGGATCGGATCCTGCGCACATAGCCGCGCCAGCAACTCCATATGCCAGTGATGCGGTTGCGTGGTGAGCACGCGCCCCTCCACCGCGAGCAGGTGGAACGGGGCGATCTGCCAGGCATCGATCGAATCGGCCTGCCAGCAATATCCTTCGAGCGTGCGCGCCATGGCCTGTGCATTGTCGCGCTGGATGCCGGCGCGCGCCCGCAATGCGCGCAGGTCCTCCGGGTCACCCGCATCGGCGATCGCCGCGATCAGCGCCTGCGCCGAGGCCTGCGCGGCGATGGCGGTGGGGCGATATTGCCGGCGCAGCAGATCCTGCGCCTTGCCCGACCAGGGCATGATCTCCGCATCGAGGAGCAGCCAGTCCGTCGCGAGTTCGTCCCACAGCCGCGCCCCGGTGACGGCCGCCCCGATCCGCGCGATGACCTTCGCCTCCAGCGCCGCATCGGCGAAGAAGGCGCGCCCGGTTCGCGTATGGATGGTCCCCGCCTTGCCGTCGCGCACGCCGAAGCGCTTCGCTGCGCAGGCCGCATCGCGCGCCACCACGATCAGCGCGCGCGAACCCATATGCTTTTCCTCGACGATCACCGGCCCGCCGCCATGGCGCGCATACCAGGCGAGCGCCTGATCGGGATGTTCCAGATACGGCCCGTCAGAGGCGGTGGGCGGGGCGGCCATGGTGGGTGGCAGATGAATCAGCCAATGCGGATCAATGCCGAAACGGCTCATGATCTCCAGCGCCGCGAGGGCGTTTTCCTGCGGGATGGTGATGCTGCCGCCGAGCCGCGTGACAATCCGCAATTTGCGGGCGAAGTCGTCGAAATAGAGGATATCGTCGTGCTCGGGCAGCGCTGGCCCCGCTGCTGCGCCCTCACCTGCGGCACCCTCGCCCGCTGCGCCGTCACCAGCCTCACCCTCCCCCGCTTCGCCCTCGCGGAACGGGCGCAACGGCGGCGCATATTCACGCGCGGCGGGGACCGATACGATCGCACGCTCGGGCCAGCGCAACGCCGTCAGCGCGCCGCCGAAAACGCAACCCGTATCGATGCAGAGCGCATTGTTGCGCCATTGCGCCTCGGCGACGGGCGTGTGGCCGTAGACGACCTCCGCCGCGCCGCGATAATCGCGCACCCAGTCGAGACGCACCGGCAGGCCGGCCTCGTCCAGCGCGCCGGTGGTCTCGCCGAACATGGCGAAGCTGCGTAGCGCCGCCGAGCCGCGGCCATGCATCTCCTCCTTCAAACCCGCATGCGCGACCACCAGGCTGCCATCGGCGAGCCAGGCATGCGACAGCAGCCCCTCGATGAAATCGGCCACGCGCGAACGAAATTCCGGGGAGCAGGCTTCGAGCTCCGCCACCGTGCGATCGAGCCCGTGATCAAGCTTGACCTTGCGTCCGCGCAGCCATTTCGACAGCTTGAAATCGTGGTTGCCGATGACGCAGCGCGCCTGCCCCTCGGCGCACATCCCCATCACCAGCCGCAGGCAATCGCGATTGGCAGGGCCGCGATCGGTGAGATCACCGACGAAGAATGCGCGGCGCCCATGCGGATGGCGCGCATGCAGGAGCCCCTCGCCGGGCGCATAGGGCGCGCGCTCATAGCCGAGCGCATCGAGCAAGGCGGTGAGTTCGTCGTAGCAGCCATGCACATCGCCGATGATGTCGAACGGGCCGTGATCGTGACGCTGGTCGGTCCAGAGCGGCACGCGCGTGATCTCGACCGCATCCACCTCCTCCGGCGTGCGCATCACGGTGATATGACGAAACCCCTCCTTGCCGAGATGGCGCAGATCCCGCCGCAGCGCCTTGGCATGGTTATGCGGCACATGCGCGCCGAAATCGCGCCCCGCCCGCGCCTCGTTGCGCGCCGCGCAGATGCGCGGATCGATGTCGAAGACGAAGGGCACCGGCAGGGCATGATGGCGCCGCGCCAGCGCGACGAGCCGCGCCCGGTCGGCATGCTGCACGGAGGTGGCGTCGATCACCGTGAAACGCCGGCGCGCGAGCCGCCGCTCGGCGATCGCTTCGAGCACCGCGAAAGCGTCCCGCGTGGCGGATTGATCCGTCTCGTCATCGGCGACGAGGGCGCGGCAGCGGTCAGACGAGATCACCTCCGTCTCGCCAAAATGCCTGCGCGCGAACTGCGTCTTGCCCGCGCCCGTCGGGCCGATCAGCAGGACGAGGGCAAAATCGGGAATGGTGACCTTCATGCGCCCGCCTCCCGGGTGAAGAGCGCGCATTGCGAGGGTGCGCCATGGACCGGATCGGCCTCACCGACGGGCCGGATCTCGAAACCGTAACCATGAGCCCCCGCGACGCGCCCGGCCCAGGCGGCGAATTCCGCCGCGTCCCATTCGAAGCGATGGTCGTGATGGCGCAGTTCGCCGGGGCCGAGCCCGGCGAAAGCCGCGTTGTAGGCGCGGTTCGGCGTCGTCACCACGACGAGGCCGGGACGCGCATCACCGAACAGGGCGGCTTCGAGCGCGGGCAGCCGCGCGGGTTCGATATGCTCGATCACCT
The DNA here is from genome assembly GCA_003567055.1 of Hyphomicrobiales bacterium. Taxonomy (GTDB): domain Bacteria; phylum Pseudomonadota; class Alphaproteobacteria; order Rhizobiales; family Beijerinckiaceae; genus Saliniramus. The sequence continues at coordinate 1,818 of PXAW01000361.1, read as the reverse complement.
CCACCAGAGCAGCGGCATCGAAGCCGCGCCAGCGCCGGTCACCATAGGTGAGACTGCCGGGCTGCAACTGCACCCGCTGCCGCATGGCCTCCCCCGCCTCGTCCAGATTGAGCCGCGCATGCGCGGTTTCCAGCAGGCGCAGAGCCGGATCGACCCCGAGAATTCGCGTGATCCCCGGCGCGGCCAGCAGGCGCCGGATCAGCCGTCCCTCGCCACAGCCGAGATCAAGCACGCTGCGCGCGCCCGCCTGCGCGATAATGCCGGCGACCATGTCGAGACGCGCCTCATGAAGGCGCCTTCCTTCCGGGGGCGCCCCTGCCGGCTCCGTTTCGCCCTGCGCGGAATCCGCCGGCAGAGCCGCCTCGGCATCGATCCGTGCCCGCGCCGTATCCACCAGATCACGGCGATGCTTGAGCGCGCGGCGCATGATCAGATCGCGCTCCGGATGCGCGGCCAGCCACGGACCGGCACGCGCCATCAGCTTGTCGATCTCGGTATCGTCCACCCAGTAATGCTTGGCGTCATCAAGGACCGGGACCAGCACGGCGAGATGGCCGAGAATATCGCAAAGCCGCGCCGTGATGGTGAGGCGCAGATCGAACACCGCGCGCAATCCCGTCTCGCCCAGCGCAAGCGCCTCCACCGCGTAACCGAGCGGCGCTAAGACGCGCGCGATCAGATCGGCATCGCCGTGCACCGCAAGCGGCACGACCCGGATCTCGAAGGGCAGCGCGCGCTGGGCGAGTTCGGGCCGCTCCCGCGAGCGCCCGGCCAGCGTCTGGCCGAGCCCCCGCCCCAGCGCCACGCTTAGCAGCGAATTCGCGGCATAGGGCCGGTCGTTGACATATTGCGCCAGCAGCCCTTCGCCGGCACCGCCCGCGCGGCCGGCGCGGCCCGCCTTTCCACGCACCAATGCGACCGGATCGACGCAAAGATGCGCGACCGCACGCGTTTCCGCGTCGCTCCTCTGCGCGAAAAAGACCGTCAGCGCGCCCGTGCCGACATCGCGCACATGCACGCGATCGGGATGCTTGTGCAGCAAATGCCCGAGATCGCGCGCGCTGTAATCGCTCCCCGGGGGCGCCCGCAATGTGACTTCGACCTGCATGATATTCCCGAAATGTTCACATACCGCATTGATACACGCCAAATAACCCCGTGGCAATACCGGTTGCAGAAATTAAACAAAAACGACTTTTGATTTCATACAGATCCCGACCGGCTTCACTGCTCTTCGCCGCCCGCCAGATAGGAGAGGCCGAGATAGATCACCATCAGCGCGCAATAGATCAACCCCAACAGCAGGTTGACCGCGACGGCGGCAGGAACGAAGGCGGCGAGGATAAGATGGCTCATCACCGCGAGGAGCCACAAGACGCCCCCCCAGCTCGTGGTCAGCCAGAGCCCGATCGCCGCGATCAGATCGATGACGGCGAAATAGACGATCGTGGTCTGCACGCCGGGCGGGCGATCCTCGAAGGCGGGGGCGGCCTCGCCGGCGCCGAGTATCGCCGCCCAGTAGCTCAACCCGCGCGCGATCCAGAGCAGGGCCATCATGCGCATGAACCAGATCAGAACCCGGCTCCAGGTCAGGCGCGGGCGCGATTGCGGCTGGCTGCGCAGGGCCGCATCGCTGCGCTCATCGCGCGGATGGGGTGACGGCCTGACGGCGGCGCGGCGGCGCAGGAAGCCGATCACACGCCGAGCTCCGCATTGACCAGCGGCGCGAAATACGCCGCCACCGCTTCATCGGAGACGTCATCGAGCTTCGCCGGATCCCATTGCGGCTTCTGATCCTTGTCGACCAGCACCGCGCGC
>PXAW01000189.1 GCA_003567055.1 Hyphomicrobiales bacterium | reverse complement strand
TGCCGGAAATCGCGTTCTCCACCGCCGGCACCAGAAGCCGCAGCCGCAGATCGAGGCCGGACGCCATCACCATCGCCGCCGCCGCGATCGCCGCCGCCGCACCGCCCATATCCTTCTTCATCAGGCTCATGGCGTTATCGGGCTTGATGTTGAGTCCGCCCGTATCGAAGGCCACGCCCTTGCCGACCAGCGTCACGCGCGGCGCATCCGCACGCCCCCAGCGCAGATCGATCAGACGCGGCGCACGCGGCGAAGCGCGGCCCACCGCATGGATCATCGGCAGGTTCTCGGCAAGGAGCGCATCGCCCTCGATGACGGTGCAGGACGCGCCGTGGCGCTGGGCCAGCCGCTCGACCGCCTGTGCAATCTCGGCGGGACCGCAATCATTGGCCGGCGTGTTGATCAGATCGCGCCCCAGCGTCAGCGCCTGCGCGATCTGCGCCACGCCCGCGACATCGACGCCCTCGGGCGCAAGCAACCGCGCACGGGCACCGTCACCCGCGCCGTTTTCCGATCCGCCATCCCCGGATTTCCCGCCCCGATAGCGCGTGAAGCGATAGGCCCCCATCAGCCAGGCCAGCACGTCGAGCCGCCCGGCCCCGTTCAGGCGATAGAGCCCCTCGGGCAGCCGCCCCGGCAGCAGGCCCGCGAGCAGCGGATCGCGCTTCGTCTTGCCACCGAGCCCGAACAGCACCTGGGCGAGGTCGCCCTGCGCATCCGGCAGCAGAATGATCTCCCCCTTCTTCGCCTTGAAGCCCTGCGCCCTGGCGAAATGCGCGGCGGGGCCGGGCAGCTCCGCGAGCAGATCGTCGAGCCCTTCCGGACCGACGGCGTGAACGGGAACAGCCTGGAGGCTGGTATCGGTTTCGATGAGCGGGTGGGTCATGGTCTCTCTTGGATATCCCGAATCAGTGCCGATCGCGGACGCATTTCAATCGCGCTTCAGGCGCGCGATCAGGCTCGACGTGTCCCAGCGCCCGCCACCCATCTTCTGGACTTCGGCGTAGAACTGGTCGACCAGCGCGGTGACGGGCATGGAGGCGCCGTTGCGGCGCGCTTCGGCGAGGACGATGTCGAGATCCTTGCGCATCCAGTCGACGGCGAAGCCGAAATCGAATTTGTCCTCGACCATCGTCTTGCCGCGATTCTCCATCTGCCAGGAGCCGGCGGCACCCTTGGAGATGACGTCGAGCACAGCCTCCATGTCGAGCCCGGCCTTCTGGCCGAAGGCGATCGCCTCGGACAGGCCCTGGACCAGCCCCGCAATGCAGACCTGGTTGACCATCTTGGCGAGCTGGCCGGAGCCCGACGGGCCGAGCAGGCGGCAGGAACGGGCAAAGCTCATGATCGCCGGCTCGACGCTGGTATAGACGCTCTCGGCCCCGCCGCACATCACGGTAAGCACGCCGTTCTCCGCACCGGCCTGGCCGCCGGAGACCGGCGCGTCGATGAAGCCGAAGCCGCCCGCATCCGCTGCCGCAGCGAGCTCGCGCGCGACTTCCGCAGAGGCGGTGGTGTGATCGACGAAGGTTGCGCCCTTTTCCATCGCGTGGAAGGCGCCTTCGGGGCCGGTCGTGACATCGCGCAGATCATCGTCATTGCCGACACAGGCAAAGACGATCTCCTGCCCCGCCGCCGCCTCGCGCGGGGTCGCCGCAGCGCGTCCGCCGTGTTCGGAGACCCACTTTTCCGCCTTCGCGGCGGTGCGATTGTAAACCGTGACCTCGTGTCCCTTGGCGGCGAGATGGCCCGCCATGGGATAACCCATCACCCCGAGACCCAGAAATGCGACCTTCGCCATGGCGTTTTCCTCGTCTTTGCCTTGATTTCGTATTCGCGAACGCAACCTTTATGTAATGGGCGCAGGTGCAGCGGGTCAAACGGCATCACGGCGCATCGGCAAAGGGCATGGTGCCCGTCAGATATGAATTATGCGCAAGGCAGTGTTGCACTGCAACAAAATTGCCCGGCAAAGGATTGCCATTGAAGGCGGGCTCGGCTATGGACGAAACAATTCAGGACAATCGCGTCGATCGGGGCTCCAGGGGGAGCGACTCCGGCGCCGGTTCCGCCGAAGCGGGCGGAAAGTCGGCGCCTGGGCAAAATGGTGGCGCAGACGAAAAGCCTTCACGGGCTGAGGAAGGGGTTGCGGGTTTGCGCCGGGTGCATGACCAGGGTCTGGGCGAGATGATGTATCGCGAATATCTGCGACGTCCCGTGCGCCGGCGCCTTCCCCGGCATGACGGGCGCCCCGCCGTGTCGCGCCTCACGGCGAGCGAGCTCGGCACACCGGCCAATTCCAACACGCCGCCGGACACATACGATCCGTCTCCTGCGTGATTCGGTCGCGCCGGAAGCGCGGCGCCCTGCCCGGTCAGCCCCCGCCGCTGCGCATCTCGTGATGGCGCGCGAGCCGTGAGGTGCCCAGGCCGGCGAGCATGCAGACCAGCATGAAGATCACCAGACCCGGGGCGTAGAGCTCGACGATATAACCGCCGATCACGGCTGCCAGCGCACCTGTCCCCAATTGCGCCGCGCCCGAGAGCCCCGCTGCCGTTCCGGCGAGATCCGGGCGAACCGAGAGCGCCGCCGCAGTGGCGCCGGGAATGGTCAGACCGTTGCCGATCCCGTTGATGGTCAGCGGCAGGAAGAAGGTCAGCGGCGTCCAGGGGCCGATCAGCGCGAAATACAGGGCGATCAGCATCGCCGCCGACGACATCCAGGTGCCGATCACCACGAGCTTCATCGAGCCGAAGCGCTGGCCGTAGCGTCCGGTGAGGAAATTGCCGAACATGTAGCCGGCAGCGTTGATGATGAAATACAGCCCGTAGACCTGCGGCGAGCGCTCCATCGTCTCGACCACAACGAAGGGCGCCCCGGCAATGAAGCCGAAAAACGTCGCGGAAACGAAAGCCAGCGTCAGCGTGTAAAAAAGGAATGCCGGATTGCCCAGCAGGATCGGAAAGCCGCGCAGGATGGTGACGAGCGAGGATGATGCGCCGCGCGGGGCGGTCTCGTGCAAGGCGTACCAGGCCGCGACGAGCACACCGGCGGAGAGCAGCACCATCGCCACGAAGATCGCGCGCCAGCCGAAGGCTTCCTCCAGCACACCGCCGACGAAGGGGGCGATCATCGGCGAGATCACCATCGCCATCGAGAGATAGCCGATAATGCTCGCCGCCCGGTCCTTGCCGGCGGTATCGCGCACCACGGCGCGGGCGAGCGCGAAACAGGTCCCGCCGCCGGCGGCCTGGACGACCCGCGCCAGCAGCAGGCTCTCGATGCTCTGGGCGAAGGCGCCCGTCACCGAACCGATCAGAAACAGGGCAATCCCGCCGATGATGCAGGGCCGGCGCCCGATCCGGTCGGAGATCGGGCCGACGAAGAGCTGCGTCACCGCGACCGTGGCGAGATAGACGGTGAGCGTGAGCTGAATCGTCGCGTAATCGGTCTGCATCACCCGCGCCAGGACAGGCGTGGCGGGGGCCAGCACGTTCAAGGCGAAGGGCTGCAGCGTGGAGATCGCGACGAGAATGGCGAGCGAGGGAACACGCACCGGCGCGGAGCCGGCCATGATCGCCTCGCCGGGCGGCGGCGATGGCCGATCAGGCTGCGTGACCGCGCCGGCATCCGGCTCCGCCCCGTCGCTCGGCCCTTTCATCGCCCTGCCTCCCCGCCTGTGGTTTCCGGACGCGCGACGCTCAGCGCAGAGATCTGCCGGCGCCGCACATGCTCGCGGTGTATCGTGTAGACCCCGGCCCCGACGACGAGCGCCATGCCCGCCATGGCGATGAGATTCGGCAGATCACCGAAGACGAGATAGCCCAGGATCAGCGCGAAGATGACGACGGCATAGCGGAACGGCGACACCACCGAGACCTCGACATTGCGGAACGCCATCACGATCGCCAGATTGGCCATTGTCACGAGCGCAGCCGCCACAACGAGATAGGTCACCTCCGGCACGAGGAAAGGCGCCCATTCCTCACCGCGCACGAAACCGATGACGAAACCGGCGAGCCCGACGGCCATGGTGGTGGAGGCGGCGATCACCGGAGAGGGAATGTCATCGGCGATACGCCGCGTGACGAGATCGCGGATCGAGACCAGCACGGCGGCGGAGAGCGCAAACAGCACCGAGATATTGAAGCCCTCGGGGCTCGGCTGCACGATCAGAATCACACCGGCAAAGCCGACGAGGATCGCCCCCCAGCGCCGCCAGCCGACGCGCTCCAGCCCGAGCGTCACCAGCATCAGCGTCATGATGATCGGCGTGGATTGCAGGATGGCCGTGACATTGGCCAGCGGCAACAAGGCGAGCGCAGTGATGAAGAGGAAGGCGACGGTGGCCTCGAGCGTGGCGCGCAGGGCGACCAGGGGTGAGGCGAGCTTGCGCAGATGGCCGGCCTGGCCCAGCGCGACCACGATGATCAGCGCGAAACTCGTCGAGAATACACCGCGCACGGCCATCATCTGGCTCGTCGAGAACACATCCGAGGCGAGCTTGATAACCGTGTCGTTGGTGATGAAGAACAGGCTCGCGCACAGCATCGCGATGATGCCGCGGCGATTGTCGATGATGGCTTGCGGCGAGGACACGGGGAAAATCCGATCGGTTATGCTCTTCTGGATACGCCCTTGCGCGGGCGCGGTCGAGGGTTGACCGGGTATAAATCCCGCAACCTCGCCTGCGCGCCCGCGCAACGCGTATCCGCGTGAACCGCCGCCCGGATCAGTCGATAACCTCGACGAGTTCCACACGGCGGTTGAGCGTGCGGCCCTGCTCCGTGCGGTTCGTCGTGATCGGAGACATCGGACCGGCGCCGGCGGGACGCAGCCGCTCACGATCGATCCCGTGTTCGCGGCGCAGCCAGTTCACCACGGCGGTGGCGCGATCGAGCGACAGACGCAGATTGTAGTCGAAGCTGCCGACACCGTCGGTATGGCCGACGACGAGCAGGTTCAGCTCGGGACGATCACGCATCAGACCGCCGACGACGGCGAGTGCTTCGGCTGATTCGGGCAGGATCTCGTCGCTGTCGAAGGCGAAGAGGATGGCATCGACCACGACGCGGCCATCGGCGAGGAGCCCTTCCTCCAGCTCGACAGCTTCCT
>PXAW01000007.1 GCA_003567055.1 Hyphomicrobiales bacterium | reverse complement strand
CACGCCGGGGATCTCCTCGGCGATCAGGCTGATGGCGCGACGCTCGGATTCGGCATCGATGAAGCCCCACAGATGCGCGACGCCATCCTGCACGATGACATTGGTGAAGGCCCCCCAGGGATGCTTGCGCAATTCCCGCGTGATCTGCTCGCCGAGCGCGCGATCATCGGCGGTGATCGACGCCTGCTGCGGCTTCGCCACGGCGAGGCCGCGCAACAGGTTGGCGCGCGAGATCAGCCCGACGATCCTGCCATCGGCCAGAACAGGTACGCGCTTGATGCGGTTCTTCTCGAGGAGACGCGCGATATCGCCCAGCGGCGTATCCTCGCTGACCGAGAGGACCTTGCGCGACATCACGTCCTGCGCCGTGCGGCCATGGCTGCGGGTGTAGCTCTCGGCGGTATCGGGCGCATCGCCGAGCAGGCGAAGCCACCAGGAGCGCTTGGGCGGGGCATCGCCGATGGCGCCGACATGGCTCATCAGATCGCCCTCGCTGACCATCCCGACGACCTTCTCCTGCGCATCGACCACCGGAACGCCGCTGATGCGCTGGGAATAGAGCAATTGCGCGATGTCCTGCACGGCCGTATCCGGCTTCACGGTGACGACTTCGCGGGTCATGACGTCCTTGGCGGTGAGCATGATGAATTCTCTCCCTCGTGGACAGGTGGTTTCGGGGGATGCCGCGCCGATGCTGCGGCTGGCGCGACGGCGCCGGCTGACCTGCCTCGACGCCACATTCCGCGCCGGAAGGACATCATGCATTGATATTGGTCAAGCTGCGCCGCGCGCAAGCGCGGGCACAATCACCGCCCGCACCGCCCGCTTGCACATGTGCTTATGGGCCAGGCGGGCGTATGGGCGAAGGCGGCCTCAACGCTTCTGGCCGTAAGGCGGGCGCGGGATCGCCATATGGGCTGCGCGCAGGGCGGCGGACCAGCGCTCGCGCAGATCGTGGAAATAGGTCTCCCCCGCCTCGATCCTGTGTACCAGCTCGGCCTCGAGCGCATCGCGCCGGATCACCGCGATGTCGATCGGCAACCCCACCCCGAGATTGGAGCGCATGGTCGAATCCATCGAGATCAGACCGATCTTGAGCGCGTCGTAGAGATCGCTGTCATAGCCCACTGCGCGATCAAGGATCGGCTTGCCGTATTTGTGTTCGCCGATCTGCAGGAAGGGAGCATCCTGCCCGCATTCGATGAAATTGCCGGCGGCATAGACCATGAACAGCCGCATCGGCTCGCCGGCGATCTGGCCGCCGAAGAGGAAGGACACATCGAAGGTGAGGCCCGCTTCCTTCAATCCCGGTTCGTGAATCGCCCGCCCCTGCCGCACCGCGCGCCCCACGAGCTGCACCGCCTTGAACAGGCTGGCGGCATCGTCGAGCTTCTGGATCGTTCCGGTTTCCTCGTCCTCGATCCCCTCCTCCAGGAGCCCGACGACGGATTGCGACATCGAGAGATTGCCCGCCGACGCCAGGGCCAGCACGCGCTCTCCCGGCCTTTCGATGAGCTTGAGCTTGCGATAGGTCGAAACATTGTCGAGGCCGGCATTGGTGCGCGTATCCGCGATCAGGACCATGCCCTGATCGAGCAACAAACCGACGCAATAGGTCATGACGGGCGCTCCTCCTGGGGGCTCAATCCTGGCTCTGACGCTGGCTCTGGACCGCCCCGTCGGCATCTTCGACGACAAGCTTTACCGCCATGCTCTCGCCGCCGCCACCCCAGCGGCTCCCCCTGATGGGCGCCGCCCCCAGATAATCGAGGCCGATCGCGATACGCACATGCGCATCCGTGGTCGAGATGCCGTTGGCCGGATCGAAGCCGACCCAGCCCAGCCCCGGCACCATCGCCTCCGCCCAGGCATGACCGGCATCCTGATCGGTCACGCCGTCGATGCGCACGAAATAGCCCGAGACGTAGCGCGCCGGGATGCCGAGGAAGCGGGCGCAGCCGATGAAGATATGGCTCAGATCCTGACAGACGCCCTTGCGCATGGCGAAAGCCTCGTGGGCCGTCGTCGAGACATGCGTCGGCTGGGTGTCGAAGACCACCTCGGTGTTGATGGCATTCATCAGCCGATGCAGCGTGCCGAGAACATCGTTCGCGTCATATTGCGCGACCTCGCTCGCAAAAGCCCGCAAGGCCTCGTCCGTCTCCGTCAGCGGCGTGTCGCGCAGGAAGTAGAGATCGGGCGCCCGCGTCACCGCACCTTTGACGATGCCGTTGGTATCAAAGGTCTCGATCTCCCCGGCAACCCGCAAGGTCAGCGCCTCTGCCCCCGATTCTGCCGAGAAATGATGCACGATATTGCCCAGCGCATCCTCGGAGCGGCGCAGCTGTCCATCGATGCTCGGCTCGATGCGCCAGCGCCGCACATGCTGCCCCTCATGCGCGCGCGGCGTCATCCGCAGAATCTGGATCAGGGCGCGGATCGGCGAATCGTATTCGTAATGGGTTTCGTGTTCGATGCGAACGCGCATGTAACCTCCGGGGCGGATGCGCCAAATCAGGGCCGTGGCGACGGGTCAGATCAGGTATTGCTCTGTGATCTCGGCACCGAGCCTGTTGTTCTCGACGATGAACTCCCCGACCCATTCATGCAAGCCGTGACCGAACACTTCCTCGATCCGCGAGGCGCCGAGCCGGGCGGAAGTCGTGGCGGCGAGGCGCTGCGAGAGCCCGCGCCTTCCGTAGATATCCGCGATCAGATCGAGATGGCGCACGAGAGATTCGTAGCAGCAGGCCAGCGAACGCGGCATTTGCCGGTTCAGAATCAGAAGATCCGCCACGTGCCACGGTTTCACCGCCTCGCGATAGACCCAGTGATAGGCCGTATGCGCCTGCACCTCGCGCAGGATCGTCGTCCATTGAAAATAATCGAGCGAACCGCCGACACGCTCGGTCTCGGGCAGCAGCACATGATATTTCACGTCGAGAATGCGCGCGGTGTTGTCGGCGCGCTCGATCGAGACGCCCAGCCTCGTGAAATAATAGGCGTCGTTGCGCAGCATGGTCCGGTAGGCCGAGCCGTCGAAATGCAGCGAGACGGTCTTGGTGAATTCGAGGAAATCGGAAAACGCATCGCGGTCCATATCGTTGCCACGGCTGTTCTTCAGCTCGAGCCAGGCATCATTGATCGTCTCCCACATCTCCGCCGTCAGCGCCGTGCGCACGGCGCGGGCATTGGTGCGGGCATATTCGAGGCAGCTGCGGATCGAGGACGGGTTGTGCGGCGAGAAGGCGAGAAAATCGCGCACGGTGTCTTCGTTGACGACGTCATAGTGCTGCTCGAACAGCGCGATATTGCCGGCGGAAGCGAGCGCGCTCTCCCATTCGTTGCGTTCGCCGTTATAGCTCGTCGGCAGTGCCGCGAGACGCATCGTGGCATCCAGAATGCGGGCGACGAAATCGGCGCGCTCGGTATTGCGAAACAGCCAGTAGAGGTTCGAGGCGGTACGAGAAAGCATTGCGATCAACCTGTGCGAAGAAACGGGGCGGGTTCGGTCGGGCGGCTCAGGCGCCGAGCACCCAGGTATCCTTGGTCCCGCCCCCCTGGCTGGAATTCACCACGAGCGAGCCGTCCTTCAGCGCCACGCGGGTCAGCCCGCCGGGCACGATCTCGACCCCGTTGGCCCCCGAGAGCACGAAGGGGCGCAGATCCACATGGCGCGGCGCCACACCGGAGGCGACGAAGGTCGGGCAGGTGGAGAGCGCCAGCGTCGGCTGCGCGATGAAATTTTCCGGATGCGCCTTCAGCTTCCGGCGAAATTCCTCGATCTGCCCCCGGGTCGCATGCGGCCCGACCAGCATGCCGTAGCCGCCTGAACCATTGACCTCCTTGACCACGAGATCGGGGAGGTTGTCGAGCACATGGGCGAGCGCCTCGGGTTCGCGGCAGCGCCAGGTCGGCACATTGTGCAGGATCGGCTCCTCGCCGGTATAGAATTTCACGATCTCGGGCATGTAGGTATAGACCGCCTTGTCGTCGGCGATGCCCGTGCCGACGGCATTGGCGAGGGTGATATTGCCTGCCTGATAGGCACCGAAGATGCCCGGCACGCCGAGCACCGAATCCGGCTTGAAGACGAGCGGGTCGAGAAACTCGTCATCGACGCGGCGATACAGCACGTCGAGCCGCTGCGGCCCTTCGGTGGTGCGCATGTAGACGACCTCGTCCTTGACGAAGAGATCGCTCGCCTCGACCAGTTCGACGCCGAGCTTGTCGGCCAGGAAGGAGTGTTCGTAATAGGCGGAATTGAACTGCCCCGGCGTCAGCACCGCCACATTCGGCTCACGCCGACCGCTGCGCGGCGCCACCGATTGCAGGCAGGCGAGCAGCGCGTCGGGATAATTCTCGACCGGGGCAATGCGGTGGCGGGCATAGAGTTCGGGAAACAGCCGCATGGTCACTTCCCGGTTCTCCAGCATGTAGGAGACGCCGGAGGGCGTGCGCGCATTGTCTTCGAGCACATAGAACGTGTCCTCGTCGACGCGCACCAGATCGATCCCGGCAATATGGCAGTAGATGTCGTGCGGGACCTTAAGTCCCTGCATTTCGAGGCAATAGAAGGGGTTGGTGAAGATCAGCTCCTTCGGGATGATCCCGGCGCGCAGGATCTCCTGTTTGCCGTAGAGATCGGCAAGGAACATGTTGATCGCCTTGACGCGCTGCTCCAGCCCGCGCGCCACGTGATCCCATTCCTTCTTCATGATGATGCGCGGAATGATGTCGAACGGAATCAGCCGCTCCGTCGCCGCCTCGTCACCATAGACCGCGAAGGTGATGCCGATGCGCCGGAAGAACAGTTCCGCCTGGCTGCGGCGCGTGTCGAGCAGTTCGCGCGGGGTCCTGGCCAGCCATTGCTTGAGCTGCTCATAGGGCGCCCGCACCTCGCCCCCGCCGGCGACTCCGTTCATCTCGTCAAAGACTGGCATTGGCTCTCCCACAGATTGCTGCCCCGCCCACAAGCCTAGAGGCAAGGACCGGGCCAGGCAAGGCGGGCCGGAGCGTGCGCGCCCGACGAATTCCGGGTCCGCCCATTGACTTGTGCGGCGCGAAGGGCGATATGCGGTGTACAGCGTCGTTTCGGACGACGCGGGGGCTGCGTGAGTGAAACGTTTCACCATCGTTT
>PXAW01000169.1 GCA_003567055.1 Hyphomicrobiales bacterium | reverse complement strand
GGTTGGAGAGCTGCGCGAGGAACAGCGTCGGGCGCACATCGCTCATCAGCCGCTCGTTGAGGAAGGCGCCCTGATCAGCCTGCTGCGAAATCTGCGTCAGGATCTGGCCGTCGACATCGTAATCGCGCTCGCCGCCACCGGCACAGACGATCAGGCTCATGTCGCTCTTGAGCGCCGTATCCTCCTTGGCGCCGGCATTGTCGAGGGCAAGGCCCGCGCAATAGACGCCGAGTTTCTGCCAGGGCTCCATCTGGCGCAGATCCGATTTCTTCGGGATCTGCTGCGCATAATCGATCTCGCCTGCAGGATGCACCGGGAAGGGGGCGAAGCGGGTGGTATCGAGCAGCGGCGGCACCTCTCCGCGCAGGGCCTCGAGATTGGGTGCGATGCCGATTCCGGCACTGGTGAGAATGCCTGAGCCGGTGATCACGACGTCGCGATCCGGCGATCGCGCGTCCGAGGAAGCCTGTGCGCCCGTCATGCGTCCATCGCCTCCATCAGACCGATCCGGCGCGCCTGTGCACGCATCTGCTCATCGAGCCCCTCGGGGAAGGGCATGGTGCGAAAGCGCAGTTGCGCATCGCAGATGCGCTTGCCGTCGACGCTGATCCGCGCCTTGGTGGCCGCATAGCCGGAGCCCTCGTGCTCGAGCACGGCGCTGATCTCAAGCGCGGCATCAGGGCCGACGAAATCGCGAAAGCGCGCCTTGTCGACCGCCATCAGGAACGGCATATGCGTGAAATCCATCAGGCCGAGCAGCAGATATCCCGATGCCTGTGCCATGGTTTCGGTGAGAAGCACGCCCGGCACCAGCGGGTGACCGGGAAAATGACCTTCGAAGACCGGGCTTTGCGCGGGCACCACGGAGCGCACGCCGATGGAGCGGCCTTCGCGGTCGAAGGCCGTCACCCGATCGATCATCTCGAAATATTCGAGCCGCATGATCGCTCCCGTTGCCTCGCACCGCCGAGCGTCGCGTCGCGGGCGAACGCTTCCGCCGGGGTTGAACGCAACGCCCCCGATGGATGGGCGCCGCGCGCTGTCCCGACCGGCCCGGTGCGCGCGCCTCAGCCGGCTTTCGCCGCCACCAGCTCGTCGATACGCGCGACGAGGTTCTTCATGACGAAATACTGTTCCGCCGGCGCATTGCCTTCATTGACTTCCTGCGTCCACTGCTCGAGCGGCAGCTTGATGCCGAACGCCTTGTCGATCGCGAAGGCGATGTCGAGAAAGGCCAGCGAGTCGATGCCCAGATCGTCGATCGCATGGCTTTCCGGCGTGATCTCTTCGCGCGGAATGTCGGCGGTGTCCGCAATGATGTCGGCAACAGTATCAAATGTAGAGGACATCGCGCCTCATTCTCCGGTCTCTGGCTGGGCGACCCGCTGGAAGCCGGCGCCAAACGCCGGTTTCGAAAGGCCGTCATGGACATATTTCGAAGCGTTCCCTTACACGAGGCTTCCGGCATGGGCAACAGCGTGAAAGCGCCATGCACAAGCCGTATGGCGCATTCGCCGATTTTCCCGCGCGCTGCGGCATGGCAGCACCATAGCCTCGCAGAAAAAGCCTCGCAGAATACGGCAGCAGGAGAGACGTCATGAGCGTGAAACTCGGGATCATCGGTTACGGCATCATGGGCGAGCGGCTGTTGCGCGCAGCGATGGCGCATGACCCGGCGCGCATCGGCGTCGCTGCGGTTTTCGACCCTTCACCCGCCGCGCAGGCAAGGCTTGCCGCGGATTTCCCCGGTATCAGCGTCGCCGGGAGCGCCGAGGCGCTGATCGAAGCGAGCGATTGCGTCTACATCGCTTCGCCCCCGGCCAGCCATCTGCCGCTGGCGCGCGCCGCGCTCGCCGCCGGCAAGGCGGTATTCTGCGAAAAGCCGCTCGCGACCGATCTCGCCGATGCCCGCGCCTTCGCCCGCGAAGCGGCGGATGCGCGTTTTGCGGTCAACTTCCCCTTCGCCTCCTCCTTCGCGGTGGCGCAATTGCGCGACTGGGTCGATGAGGGTGTCGTGGGAACGCCGCAGCGTGTCGATATCGAGATCGGCTTCAGGCAATGGCCGCGCCCCTGGCAGCATGATGCGGCCTCCTGGCTCGACGGGCCGGAAGAGGGTGGCTTCACCCGCGAGGTGGTCTCGCATTTCCTCTTCCTCACCCTGCGCATGCTCGGTGATCTGCGCCTCGCGGATGCCCGCATCTCCTTCCCCGAACCCGGGCGCTCCGAGCGTGCCGTCAGCGCCGATCTCTCGCTTCCCGGCCTGCCGGTGGCGCTGGAGGGAGGCGTCGGCATCACCGACAAGGACGATCACAACACCTGGACGCTCACCGGTGACAAGGGCACGATCCGCCTGCGTGACTGGTCCTTCGCCGAGCGGCTTGATCCCGCCACCGGCGATTTCGTCGAGGCGCCGGACGCCATTCCCAACGAACAGGCCCGCCCCCTCGTTCTCGCCCGCCAGCTCGACAAGGTCGCCGCCCTGACGCAGGGCGCATCGCAGGATCTCGCGACGCTCACAGAGGCGCTGGCGGTGCAGGAGCATGTCGAGGCCATCCTCGCCAGGCGTGAGGCCTGAATCGCGAGACGCGATGGAACAGCTTGGCCATTGTGACGTTGGTTTCGTGAGTTTTGTGATCGCAACGCGATCGAAAACAACGAAAGGACGTCGATTATGGCAGAAAAGATCAATGAAAAAGAGGCCAGACAGGGGCGCAAGGGCGGACCGGTGCTCAAGGTGCTGATCACCAGCCTCGTCCTCGCATTGATTGCGATGGGTGTCTTTCTCTTCTGGGTCGGCACGGAAACGCCGACTGAAGATCCGACCATCACGGACGAAACGCCGATTACCGATCCGGAAAATCCGGGGAACCCGGCCGGCGTAGCGCCGGAACCCGGGATTCGCGAGACGGATTGATCGCCCGCCCGTCCGGGCCCGTCCCCGCGCCTGTCGGCAGCGGGGACGTTCTCTTTACGGCTTACGAGGGTCTTAAAGGGTCACGATGATCTTGCCGAACACCTTGCGGCTCTCGAGGCGGTCGAGGCCCTCGGTGAAATCCTCGAGCGGGAAGACCGTATCGATCACGGGCGTCATGCCGCCGGCCATTTTATCCAGCGATTCGCGGATATTGCGCATCGAGCAGCCGAAGGAGCCGAAGATGCGGTATTGCTGCTGAAACAGCTGCATCAGGTTCATCTGGGTGGAGACGCCGGAGGTCGAGCCGCAGGTGACGAGCCGCCCGCCGCGCTTGAGGCACAGAAGCGAGCCGTTCCAGGTATCGGCGCCGACATGCTCGAAAACGACATCGACGCCCTTGCGCTTCGTCAGCCGGCGCACCTCGCCCTCGAAGCGCTCCTCGCGATAGTTGATCACGTGATCGGCGCCGAGCGCCTTCGCCTTGGCGCCCTTCTCGTCATCGCCGACGGTGGCGTAGATGGTGCAGCCGATGGCCTTCGCCATCTTGATCGCCGCCGTGCCGATGCCCGATCCGCCCGCATGGACGAGAATCGATTCGCCGGGCTCCAGCTTGGCATTGTCGAACAGCATGTGCTGCACGGTGCCGAAGGCGATCGGCGCGCAGGCGGCGTCTTCGAAGCTCACACCGTCCGGCACCGGGATCACGAGGCGCGCGGGCATGATGATCTCCTCGCGGGCGAAGCCGTCGAGGTGGAAGCCCATGATGCCGCCGACATCTTCGCACAGATTGTCGCGCCCCTCGCGGCAGGCCCGGCATTCGCCGCAGGTCATGGCGCCGTACATCACCACCCGCTGGCCCGGGGTGAAGCCCGCGACATCCGCACCCGTCGCGACGATCTCGCCGGAGGCCTCCGCGCCGACGGCGAGCGGCAGCTTGCGTTTGGCGAATGCCATGCCGCGATAGCCCCAGACATCGATATGGTTGAGCCCCACCGCCCGCACCCGGATCAGCACTTCGCCGGGGCCGGGCTGGCCGGGAGATTCGATATCGTCGATACGCAGATCGCGGTCGCCGTGGAGTCTGAGGGCGCGCATGAAACCGTCCGTCATGATGAACACTGCGCGCGCTTTAGCACAGCTTTGCGTCCTTTGGGGAGTGCGCCGGCGGCGGGAAATGCGCCGGCAGCGGCGCTTCGACGCGGATCGGGTCGCGTTTGGGATAGAGCGGCAGCACCAGCGCCCTGGCGTGCAGCATGAGCGGCGCGTCATGAGGAGCGCGCCCGTGCAGCGCGTCGCCGCAGATCGGCCAGCCGGCATGGGCACAATGCACCCGCAGCTGATGCGTGCGCCCGGTGACGGGGCGCAGTTCCACGAGGGCGCGCGAATCACGCTTTTCCAGAACCCGCCAGCGCGTCTGCGCCGGCTGGGCGCCCGGGCGCATACCTTCCGGATCGGCGATGACGCGCCAGGGCGTGAGCGGATCGACCGGCGCGATCGGGCAATCGATGATACCGTTCTGGTCGGCGGGGATCGCGTCGAGCCAGGCATGGTAGATCTTGGTGACGCGCCGCTCGGCGAAGAGCGCGTTCAGCCGGCGCAGGGCCTTGGCGTGGCGCCCGAGGGCGAGGCAGCCGGAGGTGTCTCGGTCGAGACGGTGGACGATTTGCGGGCGGGCGGGTAGACCGAAACGCAAGTGATCGAGATGATCCTCCAGCGTCTCGCCGCCACCATGGCCGGGATGCACCGGCAGGCCCGCAGGCTTGTCGATGACGAGCATGAGGGCATCGCGATACAGGATGCGCGCGGCGAGCGCGTCTGGCGTCAATCGGGGCATCATGGTGATGCGCTAGCGCGTGATCCGTGCCGCAGCAAGCGAAAGCCGCATGACGCGGCGAAGAAGGACGGGCGTCGATGAGCGACAATGGTGACAACGAGAAGCGCGGGCTCTGGTCGAGGCTGTTCGGCAAGGAGGCGCCCAAACCTGCGCCGGACAAGCCCGAGTCGGATAAGCCTGAGTCGGGCACGCCTGAGTCGGACAACTCTGCGCCGGGCGCGCCTGAGCCGGATACGGATGCACCCCGTGAAGAACCGTCGCAGGGGCAGGCGCCCACACCAGCGCCCGCACCGACGCCCGAACCCCCACCCGTCAAGCGCTCCTGGTGGAAGCGCCTGACCGAAGGCCTGTCGCGCACCTCCTCCACGATCGGCGCGGGCATCACCGGCATCTTCACCAAACGCAAGCTCGATGCGC
>PXAW01000028.1 GCA_003567055.1 Hyphomicrobiales bacterium | reverse complement strand
CCTGTGCCTGTCGCAATCGGCGATGCTCTCGGGGCTCAATCTGGCCGTGTTCAGCATCTCCCGGCTGCGCCTCGAAGCGGCGGCGAAGGGCGGGGATGCGGATGCGCAGGCGGTGCTCGCGCTGCGTGAAGACGCCAATTATACGCTCGCCACCATTCTGTGGGCGAATGTCGGGGTGAACGTTCTCCTGACCCTGCTCGCCGATTCCGTGCTCGCCGGCGTCGCGGCTTTCGCTTTTTCGACCGTGGTGATCACCTTCGTCGGTGAGTTGTTTCCCCAGGCCTATTTCACCCGCCACGCCCTGTGGATCGCCGCGCGCCTGTCACCGCTGATCCGGGCCTGGCGGATCGCCTTGTTTCCCATCGCCAAACCGGTCGGCATGATGCTCGACAGGCTGGTGGGGCGCGAGGCGATCCCCTGGTTTCGCGAGGAGGAGCTCAGCCGGGTGCTGGAGCATCATGCCGAGGCGGGGGATGGCGAGGTCGGCAAGGTCGAGGCGCGCGGGGCGATCAACTTCCTCGCCCTCGACGATATCCCCGTCATGGCCGAGGGCGAGCCCGTCGATCCCGCCAGCATCCTGCGCCTGCCCTTCGCGAACGGGCGCCCGGTCTATCCGCCGATCGCGCGCCATGTCGATGATCCGATCCTGCGCATGATCGCTGCGAGCGGCAGGAAATGGATCATCGTCTGCGACGAGGCCACCGGGGAGCCCCGGCTGCTGCTGGTCGCACCCGAATTCCTCGGCGCTGCGCTGTTCGGGGAAGAACCGTTCGATCCGGCGCGGTTCGGCCATCACCCGCTGGTCGTGCGCGACCCGCAGGCCCCGCTCGGGCGGATGCTGTCACGCCTGCGCGTCGCGCCGGAAAAGCCGGGTGACGACGTCATCGATGTCGACGTGATCCTGCTGTGGAGCAACGGGCACCGGCGCATCATCACCGGCTCCGACCTGCTCGGCCGGTTGATGCGGCGGATCGCACGGGTCGACAGGCCGCGTGGCCTGGCGGAAACGGATCGTTAACGCAAGCGAACGTAGTATGCGATTCGGTCTGTCGCCTCTCCTCCGGCGGCAGCCAGGCGTCGGAGTAGTGTCCATGTCCAACGACCGTGCCTCACATCGTGATCGTTTCGCCCCCCGTCATCTGCCGTATTCGGGCCAGGCTCGCGTTGCGACCCTGCGCAACCTCGCTGATTGCGCCGGAGCTGCTTTCGGCTGGGACGAGGATGGTGAGCAGCGGCTCGACCGCGCGGCGCGGCTGCATGCGGCACGCCGTGCCCTGACCTGGACGCTGGCCTGCATCGCGCTCGTGATGTTCGCCTATGCGGTGATCGGCTGAGGCTGATTGCGGCGCAAGCCTCTGGAATCCGCGCGCATCCGCGCCATATCAACGACGCGAGATCGCTAATGCGAGGGAGCGTCGATCATGACTGCAAGCGCGCGCACGAGGGCGACGATCAGTCGCCGGGAGCTTCTGAGTGTCGGTTTTCTGGCAGGCTCTGCCGCGCTTGCCGGCACCATCCGTCCCGTTCTGGCCGAAGCCGGATCGACCGGGCCGGCAATGTCGCGCCGCAACGCGCATAGTTTCTCCTTCGAGACGATCGATGGCGGCAGGCTCGATCTTGCACGCTTTCGCGGGCGCCCCATCCTCGTGGTGAACACCGCCTCGCGTTGCGGCTTCACGGCGCAATACGAGGGTCTGCAGAACCTGCATAGCCGCTACCGTGATGCCGGCCTTGTGGTGATCGGCGTGCCGTCGAACGATTTCCGCCAGGAACTCGCCTCCAACGAGGAAGTCGCTGCTTTCTGCGAAGCGCGTTTCGGGATCGATTTCCCGCTCACCGCGATCAGCCGCGTTACCGGTGCCCAGGCGCACCCCTTCTATCGCTGGGCCCGGGAAGTCCGTCCGGGCGAAACGCCGCGCTGGAACTTCCACAAATATCTGATCGCCCCGGATGGCGATATCGCGGCGGTCTTCGCAACGACGACGGCGCCGGAGCACCCCCATGTCATCACGGCGATCGAGGCATTGCTGCGCGGGTGAACGAGACGCTTTCGCCACAGGCGAAATCTCGGCTATACCATTGGCATGCAATGCTCAATGACGGTTGTGTCAGCGGAGAAGAGTGTGGATCGTTCGAACGGCAATACGCGTCTCACGGCAATGGAGCGGGTCTGTGACGAGATCCGCTCGGCGATCATTTCGGGCGCCTTCCCGGTCGGTTCGCGCATCACCGAGGAAATGCTGGCCGAGCGGCTCTCCGTCAGCCGTACGCCGGTCCGCGCGGCCCTGCAAAGGCTCGCGAGTGAAGGTTTCATCGATATGGCCTCCCATATCGGCGCCGTGGTCAAGGCCTGGAGCCCGGAGGAGGCGCGCCAGATCTACGAGGTTCGCGCCCGGCTCGAGGGCATGGGCGCGCGGCTCGCCGCCCGCAATGCCGACAACAGCGATATCGCCCGCCTGTCGGAGATCGCCACGGCCATTGCTGCGGAGGGCGTGACCGGGGAGGGTGGCAGGCGGCGCTCGGAGCTCAATCGGCAGTTCCATCTGCTGATTCTCGAACTGAGCGGCAACAGCCACCTCTACCGCACCGCAGCCAACCTGATGCATCTCGGATTTCTGGTTCAGGCCTATGCCAGCTTCAAGGCCCGCGATGCGCAACGCAGCGATTTCGACCATTTCGATCTCGTTGCCGCAATCGAATCGCGCGATGCGGATTGGGCGGAGGCGGTGATGCATGCGCATATCATGGCTGCGAGCAACATCTTCATTGCTGCGGAACGGGCCGGTGAAGCGTGTATCGCCAGGGCGCCGAGCGGGAAGGGCCGTGCGCGCAAGCGCCGGGCCGGTGCCGGTTTCGAGGCGGAGTGAACCGGCTGCCCGTCACTTCCCCTCGAAGCGCGGCTTGCGCTTGGCGAGGAAGGCCTCCATGCCCTCGCGGAAATCCGCGCTGAGATAACAGCGCAGGATCAGATCGTCATCGGCGCCCGGCACTGCCGGGCCGGCCCGCAGCCGCGCCAAAGCTTCCTTGGTGGCGGACAGCGTCAGTGGCGCGTTCTGCGCGATACGCGTGGCGAGCGCCTCGGCGCGGGCTTCGAGCGCGGCATGATCGGGCAGGATCTGCGTGACGAACCCCGCCGCGAGCGCCTGATCCGCATCCATCAATTCGGCGGAATAGAGGATCTGCTTGGTGCGCGCCTCGCCGATCAGCGCGACCACCCGCTCGATGGTGCGCACCGAGAGGCAATTGCCGAGCGTGCGCGCGATGGGGAAGCCGAAGCGCATATCGGCGCTGGCGATGCGGATGTCGCAGCAGGACGCGATCCCCGCTCCCCCGCCGGTCACCGCCCCGGTGATCACGGCGATGGTCGGCACCCGGCAGCTCTCCAGCGTGGTAAAGACCCGGTCCACATGCTCTTCATAGGCGAGCGCATCGGCGCGCCCGGACAATGCGCGGAACTGCCCGATATCGGTGCCGGCGGCGAAGGCCCTGCCGCCCGCGCCGGACAAGAGCATCACCCGGATGTCAGAATCGGCATTCACCGCCTCGCAGATCTCCACGAGCCGGTCATACATGGCATAGGTGAAGGCGTTCATCGCCTCAGGCCGGTTGAACACGACCCGGGCGATGCCGTCTTCGGCGGTGAACAGCATCTCGGTTTCGGTGGTGCTGCGCGAAAGCGTGCTCATCTGATCCTCAGCCGATCTTCGCGCGCCCGCCGGCTTCCAGGCCATCAGCGTCCCTGCCATCCGCGTCCCTGCCCAAAGCCGCGAAGACCTTCGCGACGATCGCATCGGCGTCGAGCCCGGCCTGTGCATACATGGCGTCGGGCTTGTCCTGGTCGATGAACGTATCCGGCAGCACCATCGGGCGGACCTTGAGGCCGGCATCGAGGGCGCCGTTCTCGGCCAGGCAATGCAGCACGAAGGAGCCGAACCCGCCGATCGAGCCTTCCTCCACGGTGATCAGCACCTCGTGTTCGCGGGCGAGCCGCAGCACGAGCGCCTCGTCGAGCGGCTTGGCGAAACGGGCATCGGCGACGGTGGTGGAGAGCCCGCGCGCGTCGAGATCCTCCGCCGCGCTCAAGGCCTCCTTCAGCCGCGTGCCGAGCGACAGGATCGCGATGCGGCTGCCCTGCTTGACGATCCGCCCCTTGCCGATTTCGAGCGGCACGCCTTTCTCGGGCATGTCGACGCCGACACCCTCGCCGCGCGGATAGCGGAAGGCGATGGGGCCCGTGTCATGCGCCACTGCGGTGGCGACCATATGCACGAGCTCGGCCTCGTCGGCGGCGGCCATGATGGTGAAATTGGGCAGGCAGCCCAGATAGGCGACATCGAAGGAGCCGGCATGGGTCGGCCCGTCGGCGCCGACGAGGCCGGCCCGGTCGAGCGCAAAGCGCACCGGCAGGTTCTGGATCGCGACGTCGTGCACGATCTGGTCATAGGCGCGCTGCAGGAAGGTGGAATAGATCGCGCAGAAGGGTTTGTAGCCCTCCGTCGCCAGCCCGGCGGCGAAGGTCACCGCATGCTGCTCGGCGATGCCGACATCATAGGTGCGCTCGGGGAAGGCCTTGTGGAACATGTCGATCCCGGTCCCCGACGGCATCGCGGCGGTGATCGCCACCAGCTTGTCGTCGCGCTCGGCCTCCCGGATCAGGCTCTCGCCGAAGACCTTGGTGAAGGCCGGCGCATTCGCCTTCGGCTTGGACTGGGTGCCCGTCACCACGTCGAACTTGACCACGCCGTGATACTTGTCGGCAGAGGCTTCCGCCGGGGCGTAGCCCTTGCCCTTCTGCGTCACCACATGGACGAGGATCGGGCCGGTATCCATGTCGCGGACATTCTTGAGCACGGGCAGCAGATGATCGAGATTGTGCCCGTCGATCGGGCCCACATAATAGAAACCCATCTCCTCGAACATGGTGCCGCCGGTCCAGAATCCGCGCGCATATTCCTCGGCCTTTGCCGCCTTCTCGCTGAAGAATTTGGGCAGGCGGCGGGTGAGCTGCTTGGCGGTCTCGCGGATCGAGCGATAGGTGCGCCCGGAAACGAGCCGGGCGAGATAGGCCGACATGGCGCCCACCGGGGGCGCGATCGACATGTCGTTGTCGTTGAGGATGACGATCAGGCGCGAATGCATCGCGCCGGCATTGTTCATCGCCTCATAGGCCAT
>PXAW01000207.1 GCA_003567055.1 Hyphomicrobiales bacterium | reverse complement strand
GATGCTGGTTGGCGCATCATTTGATCCGTCAGCCGGTACCCACCTGACGGAATGATGCGCTAGCCAGTAAAATCGGCAAACCCGCCTCCTCCGTACCAGCCACGCGACAACGATCTTGAACAAGCGTACCGACGAGATCACCAATCCTGAAAGCACTTCGCGGCCCGTCAGCGCGCGCTACCAGGCGCTCGTGGCTTCAGGCGCGATCGAGCGTGATCCGGCCCAGACGGGCCTGCTCGCGCGGCTCGACAAACTGGCCGTGCAGCTCAACGAAAAGCGCCTCGCGCGCAAGAGCAGCGCTCTCGGCTGGCTGTTCGGTCGTCGCCCGTCTGCGAGCGAGCCGATCGAGGGGGTCTATGTCTGGGGCTCGGTGGGCCGCGGCAAGACCATGCTGATGGATCTGTTTTACGAGAGCCTCAGCGTACGCCGCAAGCGCCGGGCGCATTTCCACGCCTTCATGGCCGATGTGCATGGCCGCATCCACGCCTATCGGCAGGATCTCAAGGCGGGCAAGGTCAAGGGCGACGATCCGATCGCGCCGGTGGCAAAAGCGCTCGCGCAGGAAGCCTATGTGCTTTGCTTCGACGAATTCACCGTCACCGACATCGCCGATGCGATGATTCTCGGGCGACTCTTCAAGGCCCTGTTCGCCGAGAATGTCGTCGTCTTCGCCACCTCGAATGTGGAGCCCGCCCGGCTCTACGAAGGCGGGCTGAACCGCGCACTGTTCATGCCCTTCATCGACATGATCCATGAGCGCATGGCCATCGTCGAGCTCGATTCGCGCACCGATTTCCGGTTGGAAAAGCTCGCCGGCAAGCCCGTCTGGCACGTCCCGGCGAACGAGGATGCGAAGGCGGCGCTCGACGACGCCTTCCGGCGGCTCACCGGGCGCAGGCGCGGCGAGGCGATGCGTGTGGCGGTGCGCGGCCATCCGCTGAAGATCCCCCAGGCGGCCTCCGGCGTGGCGCGCTTCGGCTTCGAAGACCTGTGCGCCCAGCCGCTCGGCGCCGCCGACTACCTCGCCATCGCCCAGGATTTCCACACGGTGATCATCGATGCCATTCCGCGCATGCATGCCGAGCATCGCAACGAGGCCAAGCGCTTCATCACCCTGATCGATGCGCTCTACGACAACCGGGTGAAACTCCTCGCCTCCGCCGAGGCCGAGGCGCATGAGCTCTATGATGCAAAGCACGGGCGCGAAGTGTTCGAATTCGACCGCACCGTCTCACGCCTGATCGAGATGCGCTCGGAGGATTATCTCGCGCTGGCCCATGGCCGCCCCGATTCGCGCGGCTCGGATGACACGACGGGCCTCGTCGAGACCTGACGACACCCTCACGCCACGCGCAGCCGCTTGCCCAGCAGCATCGCGCTCCAGTCTGCCCGGTTGACGATATGGCTGAGCATGATCGAGCCCCCCATCCCCACCACGACGAGGGCGATCACGTAGAGCCATAACGGCATATCCACATTCCAGCCGACGAGATCGACGGCGGAGAAGAACAACGGGTGCGCGAGATAGATCACGAAGGATGCCTCGTTGACCTTGCGCACCAGCGGCGGCGCGACGAGGCCGAGAAGCCTGGGCATGGCAAACAGCAGCGCGAAGCTGAATAGCGGTATGACCCAGGCTTCCTTGGAGGAGTATTCGATCTCGTGCAGGAAGGTCGCATAAAGCAGCCCGACCACGATCGCGACGAGCCAGATCGGCTGCGAAAAGCGCGCCAGCAGCGGGTTCCTGCGGATCTCGGGATAATATCTGACCATGAGCACGGCCAGGAAAAACAGGTAGATCCAGCCGATCGGGGCGATCCAGTGCAGGTAGCCCGGGGGCTCGATATCATACCAGCGGAAATAGCCCCACCATGCCATGCTGATCAGTGAAGCCGGGATCAGCCAGCGCTCGGAGGGCAGCCAGGTCCAGAGCCTGAAACGGTTATAGATCCAGAAGAAGATATAGAACTGCATCGCCACGATCAGAAAATAACCATGCCAGCCGGCAAAGAGCAGATATTCACGCAGATAGGCAACGTAACTGACCTGTGCCCCGCCAAGCGATACGCGGATATATTCAGCGGTCGAATAGAGCATGCCGTAAACGAGATACGGCACCATGATATATTTCAGCCGGGTGACGAGGAAATCGCTCGGGACGTTTTGGCCGTAGCGCAGCGAAAACAGAAATATCGAGATGAAAATGAAGATCGGCGTTCCCAGCGAAGACGGGATCCGCAACAGATCGAGAGCCGTATGCTCGAGATAATAGAGCTCGATCCGGTCGATCAGATGAAACGTGAAGACGGCCAGCGCGCCGTAGAAACGCAACCAGTAGATTTCCTCGATCCGCTTCAACCCGCCCTCCCGACCGAAAAAACGCCAAAGGCGTTCAACGCACGAACTCCGGGAAAGTTTGTGCACAAATAAGGAGATCGTTTGATCGTCAGGGGATTCGATCGCGCCGCACCGATGGGCCGACCGGTCGACGCGCACGAAAACGGGGTCGCGACGCGCTGCGTCCCGACCCCGGGCATTGAGATCACAAGGACTTCTTCGCCCCGACCGTCAAGCGCCGAGGCGGCCTATCATGCATCAGCGAGACCGCTCCGGCACGCGCCTCAGCGCGGTGCCAGGATCATGATCATCTGGCGGCCTTCGAGCTGCGGCTCGAGCTCGACCTTGGCGAATTCCCGGGTCTCTTCCTTGACCCGCAACAGCAGTTTCAGGCCGAGATCCTGATGCGCCATTTCGCGCCCGCGGAAGCGCAGGGTGATCTTCACCTTGTCGCCTTCCTCGAAGAAGCGCTTCACGTTCTTCATCTTCGTCTCGTAATCGTGTTTGTCGATACCGGGACGAAGCTTGATCTCCTTGACCTCGACGGTCTTCTGCTTCTTGCGTGCTTCAGACGCTTTCTTCTGCTGGTCGAAACGGAACTTGCCGTAATCCAGAAGCTTGCAGACCGGAGGTTCGGAATTTGGCGCGATCTCGACGAGGTCAAGGCCGACTTCCTCGGCCAGCTGGAGGGCTTCGGCAAACGGGACGACGCCACGATTCGTGCCCTCGTCATCGATCAGCTGCACCTCACGAACGCCTCGGATGTCGCGGTTGGCGCGCGGCCCGTCCTTTTGCGGGACCGGCATGGCTCTCATTGGTCGGCGAATGGCTGTCTTCTCCTCTGATCGGTTTCAAGCACGAAATTCCTCCCACAATCCATGCGGAAGGCCGGGCCGGAAACCCTAGTTGCATCGATGCCGGAGTGTTTGCGCAAAATCGAGGCAAGTCAAGCCATTGCCGCGCCAATCCGGATAAAACCGCGCCCGTCACCCGCGCACGAGCCAGATGATGGCGATGCCGATGATCGCGCAGACGATCCCCACCGCCCGCATCCGCTCGCGCGGGCTCTGCGACGCCTCGTACATGGCGCGGCGGATTGCGTCGGGGAAGGCGGCAAAAAGAATGCCCTCGACCGCGAGAACGAGGCCGAGGGCTGTGATCAGGTCCCACATGCGAGGCGCTTGCAGGCCTTATTCGACCGGCGCGGCGAGCGGGCCGAGCGTCCCGGTCGCGTCTGCGGTCGGAGCTTCCGGAATCCCAGGCGCTTGGCTGATCGGACCTTCCGGATCGATCGGAAGCGGCAGGTCCCGCGTCGTCTGCCCGCGCCCGGCGGGGCTGGCGAAGAAGCGGAAGAAGTCCGAATCAGGCGAGATCACCATCTGCGTCGTCGCCGTATCGCTGCTCATCAGGGCCTGCTCATAGGCCAGCATCGAGCGATAGAAGGCGAAGAAGTCGGCATCGCGCCCATAGGCCGCCGCCAGGATGCGGTTACGATCGGCATCACCGGCACCGCGCAGCTCTTCGGCCGTCCGGTTGGCTTCCGCCTCGATCACGATCACGTCGCGATCGGCCCGCGCCTGAATGGCGTTGGCACGCTGGGCACCCTGGGCGCGCAGATCCGCAGCTTCACGCTCACGTTCGGTCTGCATCCGGCGGAACACCGCTTCGGAGTTCGCCGTCGGCAGATCCACGCGGGTGAGGCGCACATCCACGACTTCGATGCCGAGATCCGCTGCCTGACGGTTCACCGTCTCGGCAATCCGCAGCATCAGCTCGTTACGGCTGGTGCGAATGATCTCCGGGAAGGAGGCATTCGCCAGCGTGTTACGCATCGCGGCATTGGCGAAGGAGCGCAGGCGCGCATTCGCGTTGGTCTGGTTGTTCACCGTCTGGTAGAAGCGCAGCGCATCGATGACGCGATAACGCGCAAAGGCGTCGACTTCCAGATTCTGACGGTCACTCGACAGCACGGTCTGCACCGGAATGTCGAGATCGAGCAGCCGCTTCTCGACGGGCAGAACCACGTCGATGAACGGGGCCTTCATGTAGAGGCCGGGATCGACGATGACCTGACGCACGGCGCCGAAGCGCAGCACCACGGCCTGCTGGGTCTGGTGAACGGTGAACAGCGAGGCATAGAGCAGCACTGCCGCCAGACCGAGGACGATCAGGATACCTGTGCGGATGACGGGATTTCTCATTGGGAGCCTCCCTGCGCACGGCGCTGGATTTCAGGAAGCGGCAGATAAGGCACGACCGACTGCTGACCATTACCGTTGTTCTGGTCGATCAGGACCTTGTCGGTGCCCGCAAGCACGCGTTCCATCGTCTCGAGGAAGAGGCGCTCACGCGTGACTTCCGGCGCGTTCACATATTCGTCGAAGACCTGATTGAAGCGCGAAGCCTGACCCTCGGCGTCGTTGACGACGCGCTCACGGTAACCCTCGGCTTCCTGGATGATGCGCGCGGCACGACCGCGTGCTTCCGGAACCACCCGGCTGGCGTAGGTCTCGGCTTCGTTCTGCAGACGCACGAGATCCTGCTGGGCCGCGTTGACGTCGAAGAAGGCTTCGCGGACCTGCGCCGGAGGCACGGCGGCCTGCAGCTGCACCACGCGGATGGTGACGCCGGCACGGTAATCCTCCAGCGTGGACTGCATGATCTCCTGGACTTCCTGCATGATCTCGCCCTGCTCGATCGTCAGAATGGCCTGGATGTCACGACGCCCGATCACCTCACGCATGGAGCTTTCGGCCACGGACTTGATCGTGCCCTCGGGATTCTGGATCTCGAAGACGAACTGCTCGGCACGGGCCGCATCGATCTGCCACTGCACG
>PXAW01000420.1 GCA_003567055.1 Hyphomicrobiales bacterium | reverse complement strand
GCGCTCGCCATCGGATTTGGTGCGACCGGCACCATGACCGCCGCAATGGCCGCCGATCTGACGCTCTATTCCGGGCGTGGTGAGACGCTGGTCGCGCCGATCATCTCGGCTTTCACCCAGGAAACCGGCATCAACGTCAATGTGCGCTACGGCGGCACGGCGGAACTCGCCATCCTGCTCCAGGAAGAAGGCGACAGGTCCCCCGCCGATCTCTACTGGGCGCAGGACGTCACCGCTCTCGGCGCGATCACCGGCATGTTCACGGCGCTGCCGCAGGAGACGCTCGACAAGGTCGATGCGGTCTATCGCGACAATGACGGGCGCTGGGTCGGGATTTCCGGGCGCTCGCGCCTCTTGGCCTATTCGCCCGAGCGCCTCGCCGAGGATGAATTGCCGCAGACCATGGCCGAGCTCACCGACGCGCGCTTCTCCGGGCGCATGGCGCTCGCGCCCACCAACGGCTCCTTCGTGGGCCATGTCAACGCGCTTCGCGTAGCGGAAGGTGATGCGTTCACACTGGAATGGCTGCAGGGGCTTGCTGCCAACGATCCGGTGATCGTGCGCAACAACACCGCCGGCTATCAGGCCATCGCCGATGGTGAGGCCGATATCATGCTCACCAACAATTATTACCTCGGTCGCTTCCTCGCCAGCGATGCCGGTTTCCCGGTGGCGCAGGCGACCTTCACTGAGGGCGATATCGGCAATCTGATGATGACCGCCGGGATCGGCGTGCTCGCCACCTCCGATCATGCGGATGAGGCGGTGCAGTTCATCGACTTCCTGCTCGGCCCTGTCGCCCAGCAATATTTTACGGGCAATGTCTACGAATTTCCTGTAAGCGGCAGCGGTATCGTGCCGGTGGCCGGTATGGGTGTGACCTTCGATGAGGCCGTCGCTGCGGCGCCGGAATTCGATCTCAACACCCTGACCGATCTCGAGGGCACGCTGGACCTTATCCGTGAAGCCGGGCTGATCTGAGTAGAGCATCGTGGCCATATCCAGCCTGAATACGGGTCGCCGGAGAATTCCGGCGGCTCGTCTGATCTTTTCCGTCCTCGGCCTCATGGTCGGGGCCTTGATGGTTTTGCCGCTCTGGTATCTCGTGCTGCGCGCCTTCGAGGCGGATTTCGAGACGGTGATGCGGCTGCTGGCGCGTCCGCGAACGGTGCAGCTGATGCTCAACACCGCCGCGCTGACGGCGGGGGTGCTCGCCTTCTCGACGCTGATCGCCCTGCCCATGGCCTGGCTGGTGAGCCGCACCGATCTCGTCGGCAAGCGCGTCGTCAACGTGCTCGCGGTGATGCCGCTGGCGGTGCCGGGCTATGTCATGGCCTATGCGCTGATCGGGCTTGCCGGCAATTACGGCTTCCTCAACCAGACCTTCGGCTTCGCCCTGCCACGCCCGCAGGGCTGGTGGGGGGCGACGCTGGCGCTGACGCTCTACACCTTCCCGTATCTCTATCTGAACCTGCGCGCGGCCTTTACCGGCCTCGACCAGAGCCTCGAGGAGAGTGCGCGCGCGCTCGGCTGCACGCCGCGACAGGTCTTCACGCGGGTGACGCTGCCGCATCTGATGCCGGCGCTGCTCGCCGGCTGGCTGGTGATCGGGCTCTATGTGATCGGCGATTTCGGCGCCGTGGCGCTGATGCGCTACGAGGTCTTCTCCTACGTCATCTATATCCAGTATTCCGCCGCCTTCGACCGGGTCTATGCCTCCTGGCTGGCGCTGATCCTGATCGCGATCGCGCTGACCGTGGTCTGGTGGGAGAGCCGCCTGCGCGAGGGCGCGCATTATGCGCGCACGGGTTCCGGCTCCGGCGTCGGGACGCGCATCACCCGGCTCGGGCCTCTGGGGCAGGTCGCAGGCTGGGGATTCGTTTCGAGCGTGGTGATCGCCTCGATCGGCCTGCCTGTCGCCGTGCTCGCCTTCTGGATGACGCGCGGGCCGCTCGCGGCGAGCCTGCCCGCCGTGGTCGACAGCTTCGGCCAGTCACTGTCGGTGGCGGTGCCCTCCGCCATGCTGGCGGCCTTGATGGCGCTGCCCATCGCGGTGCTCGCCGTGCGCTATCCCTCGCCGCTCTCGACGCTGATCAACCGGCTGGCCTTCATCGGTTATGCGGTGCCTGCACTGGCCTTCGCGCTCGCTTTCGTCTTCTTTTCGCTGCAGGGCGCGCCCATCCTGTATCAGACGCATCTCCTGCTCGTGAGCGTTTATGCGCTGGCCTTCCTCGCGCTCGCGCTCGGACCGATCCGCTCGGCGCTGTATCAGGCGCGGCCCTCGGTGGAGGAGGCGGCGCGGGCGCTGGGCCACGGGCCCGTCTCGACCTTCGCGCGGGTGACATTGCCCACGATCCGACCGGGCATCATCGCCGGGATGGTCCTGGTCTTCGTCATCGCCATGAAGGAATTGCCGATCGCCTTTCTGCTGGCGCCGACCGGGTTCCGGCCGCTTTCGATCACCATGTTCTCGCGTACATCCGAGGGGATGCTTCTCGAAGCCGCACCCTATGCGGCGGCGATCATCGTATTCTCGGCCCTTTTCGTGGGCTTCGTGCTACGCCATGATAAGAAGGCAGGAGGCTGACAATGGACAACCCCGCCGCGACCGACGCCACGCGCACCGCTTTCGAGGATGCCGATATCCGCCCCGCCGCGCCGACCTGCCCGGCGGGTCTGATCGGTGGCGCGGCCTATGCCGGTGCCAGCGGCCCACCGCTGATGATCATCGAGGGGCTCAAGCGCGTGTTCCGTGCCGGCGAGCGCCCCGCCGTGGATGGCGTCACGCTCGATGTCTATGAGGGCGAGCTCCTCGCCCTGCTCGGCCCGTCAGGCTGCGGCAAGACCACGACCCTGCGCATGATCGGCGGGTTCGAACAGCCCGATGCCGGGCACATCCGCATGCGCGGTGTCGACATCACCGATCTGCCGCCGGAAAAACGCGGCATCGGTTTCGTCTTTCAGGATTATGCCCTGTTTCCCCATCTCGACGTGTTCGAGAATGTCCGCTTCGGCTTGCACAAGCTGCCCCGCAAGGAGGCTGCGGCGCGGGTGGGCGAGATGCTCGAACTCGTCGGCCTGTCCGATCTCGCGAAACGCAAGCCGCACGAGCTCTCCGGCGGCCAGCAGCAGCGCGTGGCGCTGGCACGCACCCTGGCGCTGGCGCCGCCGCTGGTCCTGCTCGACGAGCCGTTTTCCAATCTCGATGCCGCCATGCGCGTCGAGACCCGCCAGGAAGTGCGGGCGCTCCTGAAGAAATCCGGCTCCGCCGGCATCCTCGTCACCCATGACCAGGAAGAGGCGCTGGCGCTGGCCGACCGTATCGTGGTGATGGAGGCGGGCAAGGTCTGCCAGATCGGCACGCCGGACGAAATCTACCGCCACCCGGTCAGCTCCTTCGTGGCGAGCTTCATCGGGCGCTCGAACATCGTCACCGGCAAGGCCGAGGGGCTCGGCGCCGAGACGCCGTTCGGGCGCGTGGAACTGTCGAAGGCGGTGAACGGCACGGTCGATCTCGCGGTGCGCCCCGAGCAGATCCTGCTCGAGCCGCATGAAGAGGGCGAGGCCGAGGTGATCGGGCGCGAATATCGCGGCCATGACCAGCTCTACTGGGTCAGGAAGGGCGAGCGCCGGCTTCTGGTGATCAGCGGCCCCGCCGAACAGATCGAGGTCGGGGCGCGGGTCAATCTGCGCGTCTGCGACTGCGTCGTGCCGATCAACCAGGATATCCAGAGCCTGATCGCGGAATGAGGCGTCAGCCGGTATCCACCTGACGGAATGATGCTTCGGAGCGCCATCCGACCTGACCGGGTCAGATCGGGCGCTCCGCGTTTTTGCTCGGACGCATCATTTTTTCCGTCAGCCGGTATCCACCTGACGGAATGATGCTCACAACGATTGCGCGGCGGCGCGGTCGATGAAGGTCGGCGCACCATGCCGGCCGGCCTCCTCGGCACAGCCGCCGGCGAGCCAGTAATCCAGGAAATGATTGATCCAGACATTGACCGCAGGGTCATGGATCAGCCGCCCTTCGAGATGCTCCTTGCGCGGCTTGGCGCCGGGCAGCTTCATGCGCTCATGCGCCCGCGTGGTCCAGCGGCAGGTCATGGCATAGGTGACCTCCGGGTGGAACTGGAAGGCATAGGCGGCGGGGCCGTAACGCACGGCCTGGACGGGAAAATCGTCGCCGGTGGCGAGCGTCACCGCGCCGGGCGGGCAGTCGAAACCTTCGCGGTGCCAGTGATAGACGTGATCCGGCCAGGGCGTGCCGAGGCGCTTCTCGACGGCGAGTCCGGCATGGGTCGGCGTCAGCGGATAATAGCCGATCTCCGCGCGCCCCTGCTCATGCGCATAGACCCGCGCGCCCAGATGCCGGGCCATGATCTGCGCGCCGAGGCACAGGCCGAGATAGGGCTTGCGCTCCTTCAGGGGCACCGCGATCCAGTCGGTCTCGCGCCGGATGAAATCCTCCTCGTCATTGGCGCTCATCGGCCCGCCGAAGATCACCGCGCCGGCATGGTCGGCAAGCGTGTCGGGCAGCGGATCGCCATAGCGGGGGCGGCGGATATCGAGGGGATAGCCGCGCTCCATGAGCAGCCGACCGACGCGACCGGGCGTCGAGGTCTCCTGGTGCAGGACGATGAGAACGGGGGATTTGTCCGGGTCTGGTGCGATCATGGCTGAGCCGTCTGCGTCTCCCTGATGGCGGTGATGGCATCGTCGTCGAAGCCGAGCAGGCGCCCGACGCGCCAGACGAGGTTCTCCTCGATCTCCTGCATCGCGCCATCCGCCGAGGCCACGGCGAAGGCCAGCGTCAGGGCGCGGCGGCGATCATCGTCATCACGCCCGATCATGTCGAGGATTTCCGATACGTCACTCACCTCATCATCAAGCGTCAGGGCGCGCCTGACAAGATGCGTCGCCTCACGGGCCGATCGGCAGAAATGCGCGTGGGCCGCCGCTTCCAGCCGCCGGCGTTCGGCATCGCTGAACTGTCCGTCGACCCGCGCGACATGCACGAGCAGCGCCGTCGCGCCCAGATGCGCGGGATCGGGCCAGTGGCCCTGTCGTGCGGGCCGCAAGCCGAAGAAGATCGCCGCAGATTTGAGCAGACGGGCGAAAGACATGGCAGAACCGGCAGCAGATTTCGGGGTGGAGGCGAACATGATGGATATATGG
>PXAW01000113.1 GCA_003567055.1 Hyphomicrobiales bacterium | reverse complement strand
TGGAAGTCATGCGTGTCGGCGCAGACGATACGGGACGGGTGCGCCTCGACGAAGCGATGCGCCTGCTCGGTGCGCGCGGCATTACCCGTGTCTTCTGCGAGGGCGGGCCGACCCTGGCGGAGGGGCTCGCGCAGGCCGGCCTGGTCGACGAGGCGGTGCTGGTAACCGGGGCGCACAAGCTCGACCGTCCCGGATTGCGTGCTGTCGGGCCGGCACTTGCGCACTATATCAGCAACCGCATGCAGGCCTTCGCCGAGGAATATGCGGGGCCGGACCAGTTTTCATTCTTCGAAAGGAGCGCGTGAATGTTCACGGGCCTCGTCACCGACAAGGGCGAAATCGCCGCGATCAGCGACCAGCAGGATCTGCGCCGTATCCGCATCCACTCCTCCTACGATCCCGACGGTATCGCGCTTGGCGCCTCGATCGCCTGCAACGGCCCCTGCCTCACCGTGGTCGACAAGGGCCGTCGCGAGGGCGGCTCATGGTTCGATGTGGATGTCGCCGCCGAAACGCTGGCGCGCACCAATGCGGGGCGCTGGCAGGTGGGTGATGCGCTCAATCTGGAGCGCTCCCTGAAGATCGGCGACGAGCTCGGCGGCCATATCGTCACCGGCCATGTGGACGGGGTGGCGACCATCGTCGCGCGCGAGGAAGTCACCGGCGCCGGCGAATGGGGGCCGACGGCGCGCTTTACCATCGAGGCGCCCGCGCAACTCGCGCGCTTCATCGCCGAGAAGGGCTCGATCTGTCTCGACGGCACCTCGCTCACCGTGAACAGCGTTTCCGGCAATCGTTTCAGCGTGCTGCTGATCCCCCATACGCTGGCCGTCACCACCTGGGGCGAACGCAAGGCGGGGGACGGGCTCAATATCGAGATCGACCTGATGGCGCGCTACGCCGCGCGGTTGGTCGAGGCGGGAAACTGATCGGGGGCAGGATCTGAGCTGCCTTCAGGCGCACCACAGCCGCTCGCCATAGGCCAGCGCGAATCGCTGTGGCTCGGCGCCGATCCCCGCCATGGCGCGCAGGATCACGGCATCTTCGAGCATCAGCGCGAGCGGCATGGCCCGGGCGAAGGCCTCGACCGGCTCCTTCCCGGTGAAGTGCCGCCGGAACGTCTCCGGCTCGATCAGCCGCGCCAGCGCATGCAGCACGCCCCCGCGCAGGAAGACACCGCCGGTCGCGCCGAAGACGAGGGCGAGATCGCCGGCAGTGCGCGCCAGAAGCTTCAGGAAGATCCGCGCGGTCGCCGAAGCATGCGCATCGGAGCCGGTGAGCGCGGCTTCCGCGATCCGGGGCGGCGGGGTCGCGGCCGCCGCGCCGGCATCCACGCCGAAATCCGCGGCGAGCGCGGCGTGCAGCCTTTGCAGGCCGGGGCCGCAGAGCAGCGTCTCGGCGGTGACGCGCCCGTGCATGCGGGCGATGCGCGGCCAGTAGCCGTCATCTTCCGCGTCCTGCGGGCCGATCCCCACATGCCCGCCTTCACCGGGAAGCGGCAGGAAGGTCTCGCCGCAACGCGCCAGCGCCGCGACACCGAGCCCGGTTCCGGGCCCGAGCACCAGCTTCGGGCCGCGCCCGGCCACGATGCTGGGGCCGACGGGGGAGACGTCGCTCTCTTCGACGAAGGCGAGCGAGAGCGCCGCCGCCTCGAAATCATTCAGCAAAAGCCCCTGTTCCAGCCCGCAGGCCTGCGCGATCGCCGGCCCGTCGAAATGCCAGGGCGCATTGGTCAGGCGCGCCGTGCGCCCGGTGACGGGGCCGGCGGCGCACAGAATCGCCGCGCGCGGGCGCGCTTCGCCGCAGGCGGCGATCGCCTCGTTCAAGGCGTCCTCCGGTCCGGCATGCGCGGCGGTCGCCAGCTTGGTGACGAGACGCGGCGGCTCGCCCGGCGCGCGGGTGAGGGCGAAACGCGCATTGGTGCCACCGATATCGGCGACGACGAGCGGATGCGCAAAGGCGGAGAGGTCACTCATCCGGACAGATTACGGCACACGCACCACCCGTGTGAAGGGGCGATCCGTTCGTCTGCCTCAGCCCGCCTTCTGCCTGCGGCGCTCGATGGAGGAGGGGATGCGCAGGGATTCGCGATATTTCGCCACCGTGCGCCGGGCGATATCGACGCCCTGCGCCTGCAGGGCCTTGACGATGGCGTCGTCGGAGAGAACGCGTTTGGGGTCTTCCTGATCGATCATCTGCCTGATGCGATGGCGCACGGCCTCCGCCGAATGGGCATCCTCGCCGGCGGAACCGGGGATCGCGGCGGTGAAGAAATATTTCATCTCGAACACGCCCCGGCTGGTGCCGATCGACTTGTTCGAGGTGACCCGCGAGACGGTCGATTCGTGCATGCCGATCGCATCCGCCACGGTCTTGAGGTTGAGCGGACGCAGGCCCGCCACGCCATGGGCGAAGAAGGCATCCTGCTGGCGCACGATCTCGGAGGCGACCTTGACGATGGTACGCGCGCGCTGATCGAGGGAGCGGGTCAGCCAATGCGCGTTCTGAAGGCATTCGCCGACATAGGCCTTCTCGGCCTCGGTCCGCGCCGCCGCCGAGACGCGGGCATAATAGCTCTGATTCATCAACACGCGCGGCAGGGTCTGCGGGTTGAGATCGACGAGCCATGTCCCGTCGGGGGCTGCGCGCACGAAGACGTCGGGGATCAGGATTTCCGCCGGCGCACCGCCGAAGGCCCGGCCCGGCTTGGGATCGAGGGCGCGCAGCTCCGCGATCATCTCGGCCAGATCGGCCTCGTCGACCCCGCAAAGCCGCCTGAGCGCGGTGAGATCGCGCTTCGCGAGGAGGTCGAGATGCATCAGCAGCGCCTCCATGCAGGGATCGTAGCGGTTGCGCTCGCGCAATTGCAGCGCGAGGCATTCCGCGAGATCACGCGCACCGATCCCCGTCGGCTCGAAACCCTGCACCACGGCGAGTGCGGATGCAACCTGAGATGGCGCCACCGACAGCCGGTCGGCGATCGCCTCGACGCTTTCGATCAGATAGCCGGTCTCGTCGATCGCATCGATGATGAATTGCCCGATCAGCCGCGCGCGCGGATCGGTGACCGCGAGATCGAGCTGGCCGATCAGGTGATCGCGCAACGTGGCTTCGCGGGTGAGGTTGCGCTCCATCCCGTCATCGTCCTCGAACGACCCGCCGGCCCCCACGCCGCTCCACATCCCCTGCGAGAGCGCGAATTCGTCGCCGCCGGTGATCGGCGCTTCGCCGGGATTCTCGTTCTGGAAGACGTTTTCGAGGGAGGTGTCGAGCGTGCTCTCGATGGTTGAGCGCTCCGGCGCCATGTCGGAGGCGAGCCAGGGATCGGGCGCCCCCTCCGCCTCCGCGCCGGTATCGTCGCTCGCTGCGCCACCCTCAGCCGCGTCGGCGGCGTCATCCCCGGATGAGTCCCGGGATCCTTCACGGGTATCGTCGCGCGCGCCGTCTTCAGCGCCCTCGCCGGCGCTCTCATAACTCTCGTCGCGTTCCAGCAACGGGTTGCGTTCGAGTTCGGCTTCGACATAGGCGACGAGATCGAGATGCGACAATTGCAGCAGCTTGATCGCCTGCAGCAATTGGGGCGTCATCACCAGTGACTGCCCCTGACGCAGCTCCATGCGCGGTGCGAGACTCATCGATACCCCGTCTGTTCCGGAGGCGGCGCGCAGCGGCACAACCTTCCGGCATGGTTCTTGCATAATTTTCTTGAGGATTCGTATCGCGTCTCGCCGCCCGCGTCAAAGGCCAAGGTCGTTGCGGCGATGATCCGGGCGCGGGGAGGGCGCGGGGGAGGGCTTGGGGGAGGGCGCGGGAAAGGCTCCTTGCGGCTTACCCGGTGACCACCCGCGCCGGCGGAAACACGACTTCGGCGAGCGTGCCTTCATTCTTGCGCGAGGTGATGCGCAGGTTGCCCTGATTCGCCTCGACGAGAGCCTTGGTCAGCGGCAGGCCGAGGCCGGTCCCGCCCGCCTTGCGCGCCGTGGCGAGCTGGCGGAACGGTTCGAGCGCTGCGGTGACCTCGCCCTCGTTCATGCCGATGCCCGTATCGCGCACCCGGAAGATGATGTCGCCCTCGCTGCCGCGCGCCGTCGAGACGATGACCTGCCCGCCGGGATCGGTGAATTTCACCGCGTTGGAGAGCAGGTTGATCACGATCTGGCGCATCGCCCGCTCATCGACAAGCACCGGCGGCAGGCTGTCGGCGAAGGAGCTGCGCAGCACGATACGCTCGCGCGCCGCTTCCGGCTGCATCATCGCCACGCCTGCATTGACCAGATCGTTGAGCGCCACGGGGATGAAATTGAGTTCCATGCGCCCGGCCTCGATCTTGGCGAGGTCGAGCAGATCGTTGACGAGGCTGATCACATGCTCGCCGGAGGCGTGGATATCGGTGAGATAGTCGCGGTAGCGCTCATTGCCGACGGGGCCGAAGCGCTCGTCGAGCATGACTTCGGCAAAGCCGATAATCGCATTGAGGGGCGTGCGCACCTCATGGCTGATGCGCGCGAGGAATTCCGATTTCTGGGCGCTCGCGGCCTCCGCCGTGCGGCGCGCGGCGATCAGCTCGTTCTCGGTCTGCTTGAAGGCGGTCATGTCGCGCAGGACGGCGCAGAACTTGCGGTCGAGCCCTTCACCCACGCTCCCCAGCGTCATGAAGAGCGGGATCGCGCCCCCCTGGCGCACGCGCCCGAGCACCTCGCAGCCGTCATTGAGGACGCTGCGCATGGTGTCCTCGCGCATGGATGCGAGATATTCCAGCGCGCTGACATGGCTTTCGGTTTCGAGCAGCTGCGTCAGGCTCTCCCCGGCAATCTCGCGCTGATCGTATCCGAACAGGGCCTCCGCCGCGCGGTTGAGCGAGAGAATGCGCCCGGCCTGGTCGAGCAGGACGACGCCGTCCGTCGCCGTATCGAGGATCGCGGTCTGCTCACGCAGCCGCTCTTCGCGCGCGGCGAGATCGGTTTCGAGGGCACGCAGGCGCTCGACCGGATCGGTCTCGGCGATCTTGCGCAGCATCAGCATGCTGGCCGGGTAGCCGAGCCAGTCGATCGTCGTCAGCCGCACCTCGACAGCGACCGATTCGCCGTTGCGATTGGCGATGATCAGCGGCGCGGTGCTCTCATGCGCCGCCTCGGACAGGGCTGCGGGCCGGGCGCGGAAAAGGCGCGCGAGACCGCCGGCCTCG
>PXAW01000170.1 GCA_003567055.1 Hyphomicrobiales bacterium | reverse complement strand
CCTTCGAACTGCGTGAAAACCGCGGACCTGTGCTGGCACGTGCTGCTGCCACCGGCTGCGCGCTCAATCCCCGTTCTCCTGCGGGCGCAGGCGGGAGACCTCGTCCGGGGTGATCGGGTCGGGAAAATCGTTGCCGAAATTGCTGCGCACGTAATTCGTCACCGCGGCGATCTGCTCGTCCGACATCTGGTCCCCGAAGCGCGGCATTCCGTGATATCCGGTAAGTATCACGCCGGCCAGGAAGTGTTTCGACATCAGCTTGGGATTGCCGGCGAGCGGCGGATGCGCGCCCGCGCCCGCAGCTCCCTTCCCGTCCTCCATATGGCAGGCCTGACAGGTGGTCCGATAGAGCGCCTCGCCATCGGTCTGGGTGAAGCGGTCGGGATTATCGGAGAACCGCGACAGCAGCGTGTCGATCGCCTGTGCCTGTTGCGGGGCCTGCGCCTGCGGCTCGGTCTGTGCCGGGGGTGCGTCCTGTTGTGCCGGGGCGGCGGTCGTCAGCAGGGTGAGCGCGGCGAGGACAATGAGTGTTTGCCGTTGCATCTCAAGCGTTCTCCCTTTGATCGAGGCGCTTGATCGCATCCAGTGCCGATAGCAGCGATCCCTCCAGCCATGCAGGGATATGCGAGCAATGCTCGCCCGCCAGAACCAGCCGGTTGTCGATTTCGCACAGGGTCGTGTAATGCGCGTCGCGCAATTCTTCGGTCCATTGCCCGTAGCAACCCAGGGACCAATCCACGCGGTGCCAGACCCATGAGGTGCCGGACATGAATTCGGCGTCATATTGCGGGTGGATCCGGCGGCCCAGTGCGAGGGCGGCATCGATGCGCTCCTGCGGCGTCATCGTCGACCAGGAATAGGTGAAGTTGCGCCCGACCGTCGCCGTGTCATAGGCGGCCTGCAACACCGCCGGTCCATCCGAGAGGAAGCCGTAACTCGGATAGGCGATCTGCACCAGCGGCAGGTCGGTATAGCTGATACCACCGAGGATCTCGTCATCCTGCTCCCAGAACCGGCGCCGGAACTCCAGCGCGACCTTGAAGGCGGAGGCATAGGGCACGGCTGCTATCGCCTTGCGCAGCGCGTCCGAGCAATCGACCTCGAGCTGCACCAGAACCGAGAGCGGGATGGTGCAGATGCACCAATCTGCCGTTTCCTCGCGCACGGCTCCGCCCTGATCGCCATCCTCATAGGTGACGGTGACACCGGCCTCGCCCTGCGCAATCCTGATGACGCGGGCGTTGAGCTGGATGACGTCGGATACCTCGCGCGCGAAAGCGTCCGTGATCGCATCCATGCCGCCCGCCGGCTCGAACATGGGCGGCTCGAAACTGTAGCTGTTGAAGCCGAACAGCTGTTCCCACAGCCCCGATTGCAGCAGCGCCGACAGATCGACCGGCTCGGAGGGGCGTTTTTCCGGCATCAGGCCGCCGCCGGGGCGGATATCCCAGCCGCGGACCCCGCCGACATCGTCGCTCGCACGATAGGCGTAATGCCTGTCGAGAACGCCCCAGCCCTTGAGCCCCTCCAGCAGCATCTCGCGATCCTCGGCGGTGACGGCACCGTCCAGCGCGCCCTGGTTCAGCGATTTCGCCAGCAATTCGGAGACGTGTCCGCGCATGTCCTTTTCGACATGGCCGATGCGCTGGGGCCGCCCGCCGAAGGCGCTGTCCGAGTGCAGATAGGCCTTGTTGTTCTTCATGATGAAGGGGTTCACCTGCACGCCGAGCTTGCGGCAATAATCGAACACGGCCCGGTGATGCACCGGCAGGCGCCATGGGCCCGGATTGAAGAAGCCGTCCCCCTCGAAATCGCAGGCGATCTCGTGTCCGCCCATCTCGGTATAGCGGTCACCGCCGCGCAGGGTCAGGCATCGGCCGCCACTGCGGTCTTGGTATTCGAGGATCTTCACCTCGTAGCCGGCGCGGCGCATCTCGTAGGCGGCGGCCATGCCGGCAATGCCGGCGCCGAGGATCAGGACACGCCGTCCCCGGCGCGGTCCCTGCAGGGCGACCTCGCCGGTATAGCCGGATTCCGCCGCGAAGCCGAGGCTGGTCATGGCCTGATACATCGCGCCCGCACCGGCGACCCGCCCGATCATGGCCAGCAATTGACGTCGGCTCGGGTGAAAGGGTGTCATGGTTCAGGCCTCCTGCCGCTTGTGCCGTCTCCGCCGGACCAGCCACCAGATCAGCAGGGATACGATCACGAAGAGCCCGACCAGCCCGATCCATGCCGCCACTTGCAGAATGCGCAAGGGCGTCGGCATCGCGTCATCGGGGGCGAGGATGCGAATGACATCCCCGGCGGTCAGATCGCTGTCCTGCCGCCCGCCGAATGTCGCGCGGGTGTAGTTTGCCAGCATGGCGATTTCGTCGTTGCTCAGTTCGTCGGCAAAGCCCGGCATGGCGGGCATGCGGTAGAGTTTGCCCGCCGGCACGCCGTGCAGGAGGACCTGCACCAGATTTCTCGAATCCGCGCGGCGCAGGGCGGCATTCTGGACGAGTGGCGGATAGAACGCCTGCGGCTGACCCTGACCGGTGACGCCGTGGCAGGCGGCGCAATGCCCGACGAAGAGCCGCTCCGCCTCCGTCAGATCCGTCCGGGCCATCGCCACGCGCAGTTCCTCGCGGATCTGGCCGTAATGGTGCCGGGAATCCTCCCGTTCTGCCGCCGGAACGATGAGGGGGATGTCCTGATCGCGGGTATCGATCGCAGGGATCGTTCTCAGGTAAGCCACCATCGCGACAAGGTCGTCATCGTCGAGATGACTGGTGCCGTGGCGGACGAATTCCGCCATCGGCCCGGCTGCCTGCACGATGTTGCCCGCCTGGCCCGTGCTCAGATAGTCGATCAGATCCTGGTCGGACCATGCCCCGATGCCTGAAACGGGATCGGAGGTGAGGTTCGGCGCAAGCCAGCCGTCGATCTCCGCGCCCGCCAGATACCGGTCGTCCTGCATGGCGAAGAAGTCGCTGCGCGGGGTGTGGCATTCACCGCAATGGCCCAGATGATCGACCAGATAGGCGCCCCGGCGCAGCACCGGATCATCAGGTGTGGGGAGTTCGCGCGACCCCAGAAACAGCGCGTTCCAGGCGATCACCCCGGTGCGGATGTTGAAGGGAAACGGCAGGTCGGTCTGATGCAGGGGCGCTTCCTCGACGGGGGGCTGATCCTGCAGCCAGACGAACAGGGCATCGATATCCGCGTCGGTCATGCCCCGATACGAGGCATAGGGCATGGCCGGGTAGAGCCGGCGATCCGGGCTGACGCCACGGCGCAGCACAGCGGCGAGGTCGTCGCGGTCATAGCCCCCGATCCCGTATTCGCGCGAGGGGCTGATATTGCTGGCCACGATCGTGCCCATCGGGGTCTCGACCTGATAGCCGCCCGACAGATCTTCGCCATGACAGGACATGCAGCCGGAGGCCCGCGCGACATATTCGCCTTGTTCGAGTATGGAAGGACGGGTTTCTGCGCTCGCACTGAAGCCGCTTCCGGCCAGCATCAGGGCCACGAAAGCTGCGGCCAGGCGGGCCGAAGCCCGGTACTGCACTTTCAGGAATCGCGTGCTTCGCGGCATCGGACCGTTTCCCCTCGGGAAATCCTGCGCAGGTTGAATCACGGCCCGAGCGCAGGGACGCTGCGTGAGACGGTCGCGTCTTGAAGCGCCCGTATCGTTCCAGCACCAGTCCCTGGCAAAGGTTCCGGGCATCAGCTGCGATGATGCTTCCCGGCATGAAGCCGCGCCCGGTCAGCGCTCCGTCCCGCAGGCCCGCGCAGATCGCCTCACTGCCCCCTTCACGCCGTGCCGTTTTCGCGCCATATCGGTTGCATGACTTCACCGCTCGTCTTCGATCGCAATCTGGTGCGCCGGCGTCTCGCCCGGGCGCATGCACAGGGTTATGCGGATTTCCTGCTGCGCCACGCGCTGGAGGATCTCGATCTGCGGCTGATGCCGGTGATGCGCGATTTCGCCCTCGCCCTCGATATCGAGAGCCCGGATGCCGGTGTCGCGCGGCATCTGCGCGCGAGCGGGCATGCGCAGACGGTATTCCGGGTGGCGCCGGCGGGGCTGTCGCGCGAGCAGGGGGATAATGGCGATGCGGTGATCGGCGATGCCGAGGCGCTGCCCTTCGCGCATGAGCGCTTCGATCTCGCCGTGTCGCTGCTCGCCCTGCATGCGGTGAACGATCTGCCCGGCGCGCTGATCCAGATCAGGCGCGCCCTGAAGCCGGACGGGCTGTTCATCGGCTGTCTCCTCGGCGGTGCGACGCTGCATGAATTGCGCACCGCGCTGACCGAGGCCGAGAGCGGGCTCACGGGCGGGCTCAGCCCCCGCGTCGCCCCCTTCGCCGATGTGCGCGATCTCGGCGCTCTGATGCAGCGTGCCGGTTTTGCGCTGCCCGTCACCGATCTCGAAACCCTGCGCGTGCGCTACGACAATGCCTTCGCGCTGATGCAGGACCTTCGGCGCATGGGCATGACGAACACGCTGCTGGCCCGCCGCCGCACGCCCGTGACGCGCGCTCTGATGCTGCGCGCCGCGCAGATCTATGCCGAACGCTTCGCCGATCCGGATGGCCGCATTCCCGCGACCTTCGAGCTGATCTGGCTCTCCGGCTGGTCCCCGCACGAGAACCAGCAAAAGCCGCTGCGCCCCGGCTCCGCGAAAATGCGCCTCGCCGATGCGCTGGGCACGGTCGAGCTCAGCGCCGGCGAGAAGGCCGGGCCGCAGGAGTGAGGGGCAAAACCGGTTGCCCCGACCACCGAAAACCGGCACATAGCGGCGTTGAAATGCACATGTATCCGCGCAACCGAGGAAGCTGATCAGCGATGCACGCGCCGTTCGCAAAGCAGAACGAGGAGATCGCAGACGCCACGCAGCACTGCGCCACGCAGCCGTGCGTCACGGCGCAGGATGTCGCGCGCGCGGCGCGGTTCTCCGTCGCCCCCATGATGGACTGGACGGACCGGCATTGCCGGGCGTTTCACCGGGTGCTGTCGCGGCGGGCGCTTCTCTATACCGAGATGGTGACGACCGGGGCGGTGATCCACGGGCCGCGCGAACGGCTGCTCGGCTTCTCGCAGGCCGAGCATCCCGTCGCCGTGCAACTCGGCGGGTCGGACCCGGCGGAACTCGCGCGCGCCGCGCGGATCTGCGCGGATTACGGCTATGGTGCGGT
>PXAW01000633.1 GCA_003567055.1 Hyphomicrobiales bacterium | reverse complement strand
CGGCTCGAACACGTGCTGGCCGATCACGGGCTGGAGCGCGTCAAGGGGCTGCGCCGGTTCGACGAGGGGGAGGGGCTTTCCAGGACCGAGATCGGCCTCGCGGTCTGGGGCATCGAATCCGGCTTCGAGGCGCGCGATATCGCGGTGATCGGCGAGCAGGACATTCTCGGTGATCGCCTCGTGCGCGCCCGGCGCCGGGGCAAGAAGCCGCAGGACGTGCTCACCGAAGTCTCCGCGCTGACCCCGGGCGACGTGATCGTGCATGCCGATCACGGCATCGGGCGCTTCATCGGGCTCAAGACCATCGAGGCCGCCGGCGCGCCGCATGATTGCCTCGAGATCCATTATGCCGGGGGGGACCGCCTGTTCCTGCCGGTGGAGAATATCGAGCTTCTGACGCGCTACGGCTCCGAGGATACCGAGGTTCAGCTCGACAAGCTCGGCGGCGGCGCCTGGCAGGCGCGCAAGGCGAAGATGAAGAAGCGCATCCGCGAGATGGCGGACGGGCTAATCAAGATCGCCGCCGCCCGCGTCATGCGCGAGGCGCCCAAACTCACGCCGCAGGAAGGGCTCTACGACGAATTCGCCTCACGCTTCCCCTTCGAGGAGACCGAAGACCAGCTCAATGCCATCGATGCGGTGATGAACGATCTCGCCTCCGGGCGCCCGATGGACCGGCTCGTCTGCGGCGATGTCGGTTTCGGCAAGACCGAGGTCGCTTTGCGCGCCGCCTTCGCCTGCGCCATGGCCGGGCGCCAGGTCGCGGTGGTGGTGCCGACGACGCTGCTCGCGCGCCAGCATTTCAAGACCTTCGAGGACCGCTTCAAGGGCCTGCCCGTGCAGATCGGCCAGGCCTCGCGCTTCGTCAATTCCGCCGAGCTCAAGCGGGTCAAGGAGGGCATTGCCGATGGGACCGTCGATATTGTCGTGGGCACCCATGCGCTTCTGGGCAAGACGGTGAAGTTCCGCGATCTCGGCCTGATCATCGTGGATGAAGAGCAGCATTTCGGCGTCAATCACAAGGAGCGCCTCAAGGAGTTGCGCGCCGAGGTGCATGTGCTCACGCTCTCGGCCACGCCGATCCCGCGCACGCTCCAACTCGCCCTCACCGGGGTGCGTGAACTCTCGCTGATCGCGACGCCGCCGGTCGATCGGCTGGCCGTGCGCACCTTCGTCACGCCCTTCGATCCGCTGGCGATCCGCGAGGCGCTCCTGCGCGAGCGCTATCGCGGCGGCCAGGCGTTCTACGTGGCGCCGCGCATCGAGGATCTGACCGAGGTCAAGGCCTTCCTCGATCGCGAGATCCCCGAGGTGAAGGTCGCGGTCGCCCATGGCCAGATGGCTGCGGGCCAGCTCGAGGACGTGATGACGGGGTTCTACGAGGGCAAGTTCGATGTGCTGCTCTCCACCACCATCGTCGAATCCGGCCTCGACATCCCCACCGCCAACACGCTGATCGTGCACCGCGCCGACATGTTCGGCCTCTCCCAGCTCTACCAGCTGCGCGGGCGCGTCGGGCGCTCGAAAACGCGTGCCTATGCGCTGTTCACGATCCCGGAGAACCGCACCCTCACGCCGCAGGCGGAGCGCCGTCTCAAGGTGCTGCAATCGCTCGATACGCTGGGCGCGGGCTTCCAGCTTGCGAGCCACGATCTCGACATTCGCGGCGCCGGCAATCTGCTCGGCGAGGAGCAGTCCGGCCATATCCGCGAGGTGGGCTACGAGCTCTATCAGCAGATGCTGGAAGAGGCTGTCTCCCAGCTCAAGGAGGGC
This sequence comes from Hyphomicrobiales bacterium, assembly GCA_003567055.1. Taxonomy (GTDB): domain Bacteria; phylum Pseudomonadota; class Alphaproteobacteria; order Rhizobiales; family Beijerinckiaceae; genus Saliniramus. The sequence goes on along the minus strand of PXAW01000633.1, from coordinate 3,420 downwards.
AAGGGCGAGGTGATGGAGGACCAGTGGTCGCCCACCATCGCCATCGGCGCGCCGGTGATGATCCCGGAGAATTACGTCCCCGACCTGCAATTGCGCCTCGACCTCTACCGCCGCCTCGCCGGCATGGAGGATGAGAGCGCCATCGCGGAATTCGGCATCGAGATGGTCGACCGCTTCGGCGAGAAGCCTTCGGAGGTCGATCAGCTCCTGCAGGTCATGCAGATCAAGGTGCTGTGCCGGCGCGCCAATGTCGAGAAGGTCGAGGGCGGAGCCAAGGGCATCACCGTCTCCTTCCGCGACAATTCCTTCGCCGATCCGGCCGGCCTCGTCGCCTATGTCGCCGATCAGGGCCCGACGGCAAAGGTGCGCGCCGACATGAAGATCGTCTTCATGCGCGACGTCGCCGATATCGACCGCCGCCTGAAGACCACCCGCAACATCCTGCGGGAACTGGTGAAGATCGCCGAGGGCAAGAGGGCGGCGTGATCGCCTTCCATCCCGCCCCCGCGCCCTTCCCGATTGCACCGGACGCCGTGGCGGCGTAACCATGTGCCGGCGCGACAATCGGGATACGAGGAGACGGCATGACACAGGCGGCGATAGTCCATGATCAGTATCCGGATGCGCATATCCGGAGCATCCTCCAGCAGACACGCACGATCGCGATCGTCGGCGCCTCGGCCAATCCGGCGCGCCCGAGCTGGATCGTGATCAAGTATCTCAAGGAACGCGATTTCGACGTGATCCCGGTCAATCCCGGGCTGGCGGGAACCGAGATTCTCGGCCTGCCCGTCTACGGTACGCTCGCCGATATCCCCCGCCCCCTCGACATGGTCGAGATCTTCCGAAATTCCGCCGCTGCGGGCCCGATCGTCGACGAGGCGCTCGCGCTCGATCCGCTGCCGAAGGTGATCTGGATGCAGCTCTCGGTGCGCGACGACGAGGCGGCAGCGCGCGCGGAAGCGCGGGGCCTGACCGTGGTGATGAACCGCTGCCCGAAGATCGAATATGGCCGCCTTTCAGGCGAAATCGCCTGGCAGGGCATCAATTCGCGGGTGCTCTCGGCCAAGAAGCCGACACTTGCCGCCAAGGGCTTCCAGAAGCTCACCCTCGGCCCCAACCCCTATGGCGGCGGGCGTCGCTGAGCCCCCTCCCCGCAAGTTCGTTCGAAAGATCAAGCACGATGCGTATCGCCACCTGGAACGTCAATTCGATCCGCCAGCGCCAGGATCACCTGCTGGCCTTCCTTGCGGAAGCGAAGCCGGATGTGCTGTGCCTTCAGGAGTTGAAGACGACGCAGGAGAACGTCCCGGCGGGCGCTATCGAGGATGCCGGATACAACCTTGCCGTGCACGGACAGAAAGCCTATAACGGCGTCGCCATCCTCTCGCGCCATCCGATCGAGGATGTGCGCACCGGCCTGCCGGGCGATGATTCCGACGAGCACGCGCGCTACATCGAAGCCGTGATTTCCCGCGACGGCGAGGCTGTACGCGTCGCCTCGATCTACCTGCCCAACGGCAACCCGATCGATGACGACAGGAAATTCCCCTACAAGCTCGCCTGGATGGATCGCCTGATCGCGCATGCGCGCGGCCTTCTCGCCGACGAGGAAATCTTCGTGCTCGCCGGCGATTACAACGTGATCCCCGAGCCGCGCGATGCGGCAAAGCCCCAAGCCTGGGTGAACGACGCGCTGTTCCAGCCTGAAACCCGCGCCCGCTGGCGCGCGCTCGAGGCGCTCGGCCTCACCGATGCCCTGCGCGCCTGCGACGATGCCGACGGCCTCTACACCTTCTGGGATTACCAGGCCGGCGCCTGGCAGCGCAATAACGGCATCCGCATCGATCACCTGCTGCTCTCGCCCCGCGCCGCCGACCGCCTCGCGGGGGCTGCGATCCACAAACATGTGCGCGGCTGGGAGAAACCCTCGGACCACGTACCGGTCTCGGTCGATCTGAACCTGACCTGACGGCGCAGCTTCGCGCTCAGACCTTGTCGACGACCTTGCCGTCGGCAATGGTGATGATGCGATCCATCCGCGATGCGATCTCGACATTATGCGTGGCGATCAGCGCGGCGAGGCCGGTGGCGCGCACCAGCGAAACCAGCGTGTTGAACACGTGCCCCGCCGTCTGCGGATCAAGATTGCCGGTCGGCTCGTCGGCCAGAAGCAGGCGCGGCGCATTGGCCACGGCGCGCGCGATCGCCACGCGCTGCTGCTCTCCGCCGGAAAGCTCCGAGGGGCGATGCGTGGCGCGCGGGCCGAGACCGAGAAATTCGAGCAGTTCCTGCGCGCGCTTGCGGGCTTCCGCCTTGGGCAGACCGCGAATGAGTTGCGGCATCACCACGTTCTCCAGCGCCGAGAATTCCGGCAGCAGGTGGTGGAACTGGTAGACGAAGCCGATCTCCTCGCGCCGCAGCCGGGTGCGACCGGTATCATCCATATGCGCCGTCGGCGCTCCGCCGATGAACACCTCGCCGCCATCGGGGCGTTCGAGCAATCCGGCCACGTGCAGAAGCGTGGATTTGCCCGTACCCGACGGCGCCACCAGGGCGACGATCTCGCCGGGCCAGATCGCGAATTCGGCGCCGGTGAGGATTTCGAGCGCCCCGTCCGCCTGCGGATAGCGGCGTTCGACGGCGGAGCAATAGAGGGCGGGAACGTCTTCGCGGGGTTGTGCTTCTGACATCGATTCATTCATGGCGATCACCCGTAGCGCAGCGCCTGGACCGGGTCCAGCCGCGCCGCGCGCCATGAGGGATAGAGCGTCGCCAGAAGCGACAGCACGAAGGCCATCACCAGCACCGCGACGACTTCCGAGGGATCGATCTCGGCAGGAATATCCGAGAGGAAACGCACCGTGGGATCCCACAGGTCCTGACCCAGAACCCACGAGAAGAAGTTCTGCACCGCCTCGATATTATAGGTGAAGACGAGGCCGAGGATCAGCCCGGCAATCGTCCCCACGATCCCGATCGACGCCCCGGTAATCAGGAAAACGCGCATGATCGCCCCACGCGTCGCGCCCATCGTGCGCAGGATGGCGATGTCGTGCGATTTGTCCTTCACCAGCATGATCAGGCCGGAGACGATATTCAGCGCCGCCACCAGCACGATCAGGGTGAGGATGATGAACATCACGTTGCGCTCGACTTCGAGCGCGGCGAAGAAGGTGCGGTTGCGCTGCGTCCAGTCGGTCAGGAGGATCGGGCGGTCAATGGCGGCATTGATCGCCTGTCGTGCCTGGAAGACGCGATCGGCATCGTCGAGGAAGACCTCGATCACGCTCACATCGCCGGCGCGGTTGAAATAGGCCTGCGCCTCTTCGAGCGGCATATAGACGAAGATGTTGTCGAACTCCGTCATGCCCACTTCGAATATCGCCTCGACGGGATAGCCCTTGATGCGTGGCGCGG
>PXAW01000563.1 GCA_003567055.1 Hyphomicrobiales bacterium | reverse complement strand
GGTTGTTGCGACCAGTTCCCATCTGGTGGTCGGGTCAGGAGTGTAATGCAGCATTTTCACGTATGCTACCGCTTTCGGCAGGTTTTGGCGCAATCTTGCGAATTTCCGCACAAACCCTTGTCAATCAACCCATTCACCCGCCCGCATCAGCGGCTCCGGCACGCCTGAAGCGGCGATGGCGTCCACATCGACCTCTCCGGAGCCGATCATCCAGTCGAGATGAATGCGGCTGTCATTGACCCCGCACGCGATCATCTCGCCCGCATTCATCTTCTCGATTCCGCGCAGACAGTGGGGGTAAGGACTGCCGATCGCGATATGGCTCGCGGCATTCTCGTCGAACAGCGTATTGAAGAAGAGGATCCCGCTTTGCGATATCGGCGAGGCATGCGGCACGAGCGCCACCTCCCCGAGCCGGCTGGCGCCGGGATCGCTCGCGAGCAGGGAATGCAGCATCTCCTCCCCGCGTGCCGCGCGTGCATGCACGATCCGCCCGCCTTCAAAGCGCACGGCAATGTTCTCGATCAGGGTGTTCTGATAGGAGAGCGGGCGCGTCGCGCGGACATATCCCTCCACCTTCATCGCATGCGGCATGGTGAAGACTTCTTCCGTGGGCAGATTGGGATTGCACACCACGCCGTTCCTCATGCGCTCCGCACCGCCGCACCAGCGATGCCCGTCGGCGAGACCCACGCGCAGATCCGTGCCGGGTCCCCGGAAATGCAGGGCGGCGCAGTTCTTCTTGTTGAGCATCTTTACACGCGCATGCAGCGCCGCGTTATGCGCCTTCCAGGCGGCGATCGGATCGTCGTTGTCGACCCGCGCCGCAGCGAAGATTGCCTGCCAGAGGCGCCCGAGCGCATTATCCGCCGGCAGATCAGGGAAGACCGCCTGCGCCCAACCCGGCGTCGCAGAGGCGACGAAGGACCAGTTGGTGAGAAGTTGCTGCATCACGACCATCGCCGGCAAAGATGCCTCGCGCAAGGCTTTCGTCCCACGAGCGATTGCGTCTTCATCCTCGCCGTTCAGCATGAACGGATCCGAACCGCTGATCGTCAGATGCGCAGCACCTGCGCGCAGGGCCGCGCCCAGCCCTTCATAAAACCAGGCGGGTGCAACGTCGAAGCTCTTCTTCGAACCGTGGCGATAGCGGATCTGCTTGACGGTATCGTCATCGATGACGGGCATGACATAACTACACCCGGCTTCATAGGCGGCACGGGTGACCGCGCGAACGAGCGGTATGGAATCGATCGGCGCGGTGATGATCAGCTGCTGCTTCGGCTTGAGCGCGAGACCGACATGCACGATGGTCTCGGCGTAGCGCGCGAGCTTGTGCTCGAAGGCATCGGCTTTCGCATGGTCGGGCATGTCTCATCTTTCGGTTGAGGGAAAGGCATGTCTGGAGGGGTCATGCTTCTCTACCCGAAACAATTTAAAGTTATATTATGGCGCTACGACTACACGCTCCTGTCGATCCATGCTCTCCCTTGCTTGCCGGGTCCGCTTCGCCGGGCCATGCTAGTGATCGAGGGTGACGCGTTTGCACCCGGGTTCAACCCACCCTTAGTCCCTCCCCTGAGGGGAGGGAGACATGGCGAGCCCTTCATGACAGCGCCTCCCTCCCCGACGGGGAGGGAACGAGGGTGGGGAGCGCGGGTGATGCAGGTGATCGGACTTGGATCGGAGTGTGGCTGATGGCGCTGGTGGCGCGCAAGGTCGGGCTGGAAAGCTGGCGTGAGGCGGTGGCGCGCCGCGCGGCAATGGCGGATCGCGTCAGCGCATGCCTTGCTGCGTTCGATGAAGCCTGCGCTGCCGGCACGCCGGAACACGTCGCCGCTTATCGCGCCCTTGATGCGCATGGCTGTCTCGACCGGGTCATCCTTCCCGGTGATTCGCAAAAGCAGCCGGAGCAGGCCGAGAACGACCAGATCGAACCGCCGGGGTCCTGAGCCGGAAAAATCCCCAGGACGCCTTTACCGTCTTTCGCCGCAAACCGCATCGCGGCCTTGCCAGACGCGCCGCGCACGCGGCATACAGGAACCATGCCGAGCCTGCGCCTCATCGCCACCTCCGATCTGCACATGCATGTGCGCCCCTACGATTATTTCGAGGATCGCGCAGATGAATCGGTCGGGCTCGCAGCGCTTGCGCCTTTCATTGCCGAAGCCCGGGCCGGGCATTCCTGCAATCTGCTTCTCGACAACGGCGACTTCCTGCAGGGCGCGCCGCTCGGCGATGTCGCCGCGCAGGCCTATGCCGAGGGCGCGCGCGACGATAATCCGGTGATCGCGGCGATGAACGCGATCGGCTACGATGTCGCCGCGCTGGGCAACCACGAATTCAATTACGGCCTCGATTATCTCAGCCATGCCTTGTCGTATGCGCGCTTCCCGGTGCTTTGCGCCAATCTGGAGCGCAGCGACGGCACGCCCTTCGTGCCGCCATCGACGATCATCACCCGGATGCTGCCGGGGGGCGATTCAGAGGCGGAAACGCCATTGCGTATCGGCCTGATGGGGCTGCTGCCACCGCAAATCCTGCAATGGGATCGCAGCCACCTGCATGGCCGGGTCCGTGTCACGGATATCCGCGCCGCAGCGGGTGAAGCTGCCGCTGCGTTACGGCGTGAGGGCGCCGATCTCGTCATCGCCCTGTGCCATTCGGGCATTGTCGGCGGCGCCTATCGCGAGAGCCAGGAGAATGCGGCAGGCCATCTCGGCACCATCCCCGGTATCGACGCGATCATCGCCGGCCACCAGCATCTGCGCTTTCCCGGGTCACGCGAATTCGACGCCCTGCCCGGCATCGACAACGTCACTGGCACGGTCAACGGGGTTCCGGCGATGATGCCGGGTGCGTTCGGTGCGGCACTCGGCCTGATGGATCTCGATCTGGCTCATCATGACGGCGTCTGGCGGGTTACGGGACACGAGACGACGATCCTGCGCCTTCGCCACACGGCTGATGGCGAAACAACCGCGCCTGCCGATTGCCCTGCGCGGGTGGCGATCCTCGCCGCGACCGAGACGGATCACGCCCGCACGCTGAGCACCATGCGCGCCGGAATCGGTCGCACGCGCGGTGCGCTCGATTCCCATTTCGCGCTGCTGGGCGACAATACCGCGATGGAGCTCGTCGCCGATGCGCAACGCGAGGCTGCGCGCGCGCTGATCGACGCGCTTCCCGATCACGATCTACGCGATCTGCCCCTGCTCTCGGCGGCTGCCCCGTTCAAGGCGGGCGGGCGCGGCGGGGCGCAGTATTACACGCGCATCAATCCCGGCCCGCTCAGCCTGCGTGACCTCGCCAATCTCTATCTCTATCCGAATACGGTCAGCGTGGTGCGGGTCACCGGGGCGCAGCTGCGCGAATGGCTCGAACGATCGAGCGGCATCTTCCGGCAGATCGACCCGCAAGGGCCGGCGGACCAGCAGCTCGTGCGCCACGGCTTTCCGTCCTACCATTTCGACGTGATCTTCGGCCTCGATTATACGATCGATCTCTGCGCCCCCGCGCGCCACGACCGCGACGGCATTCTCGTCGCGCCGGATGCGCAGCGGATCACGCAGTTGCTCCATGAGGGCGCGCCGGTGCGGCCCGAGCAGGAATTTCTCGTCGCGACGAACAATTACCGCGCCGGCGGCGGCGGCACCTTCTTCGGCGGCATGCCCGCGCCCGTCATCGCGGAGAGCACGCAGATGGTGCGCGAGGTGGTGGCGGAATATGTCCGCGCGCGCGACACCGTTTCACCGCGCGGGATCCGCAACTGGCGCTTTGCGCCCTTGTCGCGCGCGGATGGGAGCGCGCTCGACGTCGTCTTCGAAACCGGCGCCCATGCGCACGGCAGGGAGCCGACGGATCTGTCGCTGACCCCGATCGGCGAGGCGGAAAACGGCTTCCTCGCCTACAGGCTGCGTCTGTCGCAACCGGCGTGAGCGCCGCTGATCGCGCAAAGCCTCAATGCAGCATCAGGAATTCGCGGGCCTGGCGCTGTGCGCTGGCGATTTCCTCGCGCGACATTTCACCGGCGAGTTCGGCGCGGTGGGCGATCGCCTCGCGGCAGCCCTTGAACACGGCGACGTTGAGCCATTTGTGGGCGCTCACGAGATCGATCGCGACGCTGCGCCCGGCTGCATACATCAGCCCGAGTTCGTAGAAGGCGCGCCCGTCTTCGACGTCGCGCGCCGGGGTGACGATGCCGGTGGCTCCTGTCCCTGCCTGTGCCGGTGCGATCGTGTCCGGCTCGTATCTTGCCATATCGTATCTGGCCATGACGCATCCCCTTGTTTTCGCGATCCGGATCACGCGTCCGATCGTCTCGCGAGGCCCGTCCCTTCGCGCCCCGTCATGAACGGATCATTGCCGGGAAGCCGTAAAAACGCGTCTAAAATTGTCGGTGAATCACCTGGCAAGAATACTTGCGGCGCGCTTAAACTGCGTTGACACAAGATGAAAAACGGGCGAATCCACCCGTTCTGGCACAGGAAAGCTGCAATTTGCTCAATTGCGCTTGACGATTCATCAAGCATGACGGCAGGACTCATGCCGGATGCGCAAATCCGGGGCAACAAGCGCCCGGCATCCTGCGTGAACAAAAAAACGCCGAACTCGTATGGCGATGAGGTGCGAACGGGTGCATTGCATGAGGCGGGCGTGAGCCGTTATCGTCGTCAATGCATCGCGCCCGCAAAGGTCGAGGGAGTATCTGATCCATGAAAGCGTTACGCGTCGCCGCCCTGTGCCTCATTGCCGGCCTCGCCCTGCCGGCGGCGCCACCCGCCGTGCAAGCGCAGAGCGAGCAGCAGGAGGAGAACCTCGTGCCGCAGCCGATGCGCGAGAAGCAGTTCCCGATCAATGTCTCCTATACGGCTGTCAGCCTGAACGGACGCGCCTTTCCCGGCGAGAACCCGGCGATGATCCTCGACACGAATTTCCGGCTGCGCGGTTTCGGCGGCTGCAACAACTACTCCGCCATCGCCTATCCCCAGCTCGAACAGGGCATCGCCGTCGGGCCCTTCGCCCTGACCAACCGCGAATGCGGGCGCGACGTGATGAGCGCCGAGCGCGGCTTCCTCGAAGCTCTGCGCGCCGCGCGCGAATGGGATACCCAGGGCAATCGCCTTACTCTGAACGGCCCGCGCGGCGAACTGGTGCTCGAACGCGCCATGTGACGCGACGATATGCGGGCGTGAGCCGAGGCTGGCAAGCGCAAGCTACCCCTCCCCGCACGCCCCGCCCACTCTTCCACGAGAACCATCGGAAAGCGATG
>PXAW01000082.1 GCA_003567055.1 Hyphomicrobiales bacterium | reverse complement strand
GGAGGTGGATGCGATCCGCGATCAGGCGGCTGATCCGGATTTCGACAATACCATCGCCGCGATGGAGCGGGCAGGCGAGCGCCTGAAGCGCGTTGCCGGCGTGTTCTTCAATCTGTCGGGGGCGCATACCAATCCCGAGATCCAGAAGATCGAGCGCGAGATCGCGCCGAAGCTCTCGCGGCATTCGAGCGCGATCTATCTCGATCCGAAGCTGTTTGCGCGGATCGCCGCGATCTTCGAGGCGCGCGAGAGCGCCGGGCTGACGCCGGAGCAGATCCGTCTCGTCGAGCGCTACCATCTCGGCTTCACCCGCGCCGGCGCGCATCTGGGCGAGGCCGAGCGCGCGCGGCTGGCGGAAATCGCGCAGCGTCTCGCCGAACTCGGCACCGCCTTCTCGCAGAACGTGCTGGCCGATGAGAGCGGCTTCACCCTCGTGCTGGAGGGGGAGGCGGATCTCGCGGGCCTGCCCGATTTCCTGATCAGGGCGGCGGCCCGCGCCGCGCGCGATCGCGACCTGCCGCAAGGGCAGTATGTGATCACGCTGGCGCGTTCCTCGATCGAGCCGTTCCTGCAATTCTCCGCCCGCCGCGATCTGCGCGAGAAGGCGTTTCGCGGCTGGACCATGCGTGGCGATGGCACGGCGCATGACAATGCCGCCATCATGAGCGAGACCTTGCGCCTGCGCGACGAGCGGGCGAAGCTTCTCGGCTACGCCGATTACGCCGCCTACAAGCTCGACGACACCATGGCGAAGACGCCGGAGGCGGTCTCGGATCTGTTGCAGCGCGTCTGGCGTCCCGCGGTTGCGCGCGCCGATGCCGAGCGTGACGCGCTCGCCGCCCTGGCCCGGGCGGAGGGGGCGAATGACGCGATCGCGCCCTGGGACTGGCGCTACTATGCCGAGAAGGAGCGCCAGCGCGCCCATGCGCTGGAAGAGACCGAGATCAAGCCGTATTTCCAGCTCGACAACATCATCCAGGCCGCCTTCCACGTGGCGCAGCGCCTGTTCGGCCTGCAATTTTCCCCGCGCGACGATGTCCCCGTCTATCATCCCGATGTCCGGGCCTGGGAGGTGCTTGACGCGCAGGGCGCGCATATGGGGCTGTTCTACGGCGATTATTTCGCGCGCGCCTCGAAGCGCTCGGGCGCCTGGGCTTCGAGCTATCGCGGCCAGCGCAATCTCGACGAACGGGTGCGCCCGATCATCGTCAATGTGATGAATTTCTCCGCCCCCACTGATGGCGAACCGGCGCTTCTCTCATTCGATGATGCGCGCACGCTGTTCCACGAATTCGGCCATGCCCTGCACGGGCTTTTATCCGACGTCACCTATCCCTCGCTCGCGGGGACGAACGTCTCGCGCGATTTCGTCGAACTGCCCTCGCAGCTCTATGAGCACTGGCTCGAAGTGCCTGAAATTCTCGAACGCTTCGCTGTGCATGCACAGACCGGCGAGCCGATGCCGGCGGAACTGCGCGATCGTCTCGCGGCAGCACGCAACTTCAACCAGGGTTTCGCCACGGTGGAATATTGCGCCAGCGCGCTGGTCGATCTCGACATGCACGCCAATGCCGGGGATGCCGCCGCCGACCCCATCGCCTTCGAGCGCGCCGCGCTCGCGCGGATCGGCATGCCGGATGCGATCGAGATGCGTCATCGCAGCCCGCATTTCCAGCACATCTTCTCGGGCGAGGGCTATTCCGCCGGCTATTACTCGTATCTGTGGTCGGAAGTGCTCGATGCGGATGCGTTTGCGGCCTTCACTGAGGCGGGCGATCCGTTCGACCCGCAGGTGGCGCGCCGGCTGCATGATTTCATCTATGCGGCAGGCAATCTGCGCGACCCGGAAGACGCCTATCGCGCCTTCCGCGACCGCCTGCCCGATGTCGGGCCATTGCTGGAAAAGCGCGGGCTGGCCTGATCGAAGGCGGGGCGCGCAGCCCCGCTTTCCCCGCTCAGATATCCAGATCGAGATCGGTGGCGAAGGCGGCGCGGTCCTGGATGAAGCTGAAGCGGGCTTCGGGCTTGTTGCCCATCAGCCGGTCGATCGCGTCGCCGGTGGCCTCGCGATCATCCGCATGCACTGCGACGCGCAGGAGCGTGCGCTTGTGCGGGTGCATGGTGGTTTCCTTGAGCTGCGCCGGCATCATCTCGCCCAGACCCTTGAAGCGGCTCACCTCGACCTTGGCATTGGCCTTGAACTCGCTCTTGATCAACTCTTCCTTGTGCGCATCGTCATGGGCGTAGACGGTCTTGGCGCCGTGGGTCAGCTTGTAGAGCGGCGGCACCGCCAGATAGAGGTGCCCCTTGTCGATCAGCTTGGGCATCTGCCGGTAGAAGAAGGTGATCAGCAGTGATGCGATATGCGCGCCGTCGACATCGGCATCGGTCATGATGATGACCTTGTCGTAGCGCAGTTCCTCGTCGCGATATTGCGCACCCGTGCCGCAGCCCAGCGCCTGGACGATATCTCCGAGCTGCTGGTTCGCGGCGAGCTTGTCGCGCCCGGCCGAGGCGACGTTGAGGATCTTGCCGCGCAGGGGCAGGATCGCCTGATAGCCGCGATCGCGGCCCTGCTTGGCCGAGCCGCCGGCCGAATCACCCTCGACGATGAAGAGTTCGGACCCCGCCGCGCCAGCATTGGTGCAATCGGCGAGCTTGCCGGGCAGGCGCAGCTTGCGCGTCGCGGTCTTGCGCGCGACTTCCTTCTCCTGGCGCCGCCGCAGCCGCTCCTCGGCGCGATCCACCACCCAGTCGAGCAGGCGCGCGGCCTGGTTGGGGGAGGCGGCGAGCCAGTGGTCGAAGGCATCGCGGATGGCGTTCTCGACGATGCGCGAGGCTTCCAGCGTGGCGAGCTTGTCCTTGGTCTGGCCCTGGAATTCCGGCTCGCGGATGAAGACCGAGAGCATGGCCGCGCAGGTGGTCATCACGTCATCGGCATTGACCTGCGCCATGCGCTTGGACTGGTTGACGCGCTCGGCATGGTCGCGCAGGCCGCGCAGCAGCGCCATGCGCATGCCGCTCTCATGCGTACCGCCCTCGGCAGTCGGGATCGTATTGCAATAGGACGAGGAAAACCCGTCCTCGACCCCGCCCAGCCAGGCGATGGCCCATTCCAGCGAGCCGTGGCCGCCGGGCTTCTTGATCTTGCCGGCGAAGATCTGATCGACGACGAGCTCCTTGCCGGCGAGTTCGGCGCCGAGATAATCCTTGAGCCCGTCGGGAAACTTGAAAACCGCCTCGGTGGCCACATTGTCGCCGGCGAGCTCCGGCGCGCAATGCCAGCGGATCTCCACACCGCCGAACAGATAGGCCTTCGAGCGCGCCATGCGCAGCAGCCGCGCGGGGGAGAAGGTCGCGCCATGGGCGCCGAAAATCTGTGCATCCGGCTTGAAGCGCACCTTCGTGCCGCGCCGGTTATGCACCTTGCCGACGGTCTCGAGCGGCGTCACCGCATGGCCGCGCGCGAAAACCTGGCGATACAGCATCTGCCCGCGCGCCACCTCGACCTCGAGCCGCTCCGACAGGGCGTTGACCACGGAGACGCCGACGCCGTGCAGGCCGCCGGAGGTCTCATAGACCTTGGAATCGAACTTGCCGCCCGCATGCAGCGTGGTGAGAATCACTTCGAGCGCCGATTTGTCCGGGAATTTCGGATGCGGATCGACGGGGATGCCGCGCCCGTTATCGGTCACGGTGAGAAACCCGTCGGCCTCGACCTCGACCTCGATGAAGCTGGCATGGCCGGCCACGGCCTCGTCCATGGCGTTGTCGATGACTTCGGCGAAGAGGTGGTGCAGCGCCTTCTCGTCGGTGCCGCCGATATACATGCCCGGGCGCCGGCGTACCGGTTCGAGCCCCTCCAGCACCTCGATCGTCGCGGCATTGTAGCCGGCTTCGCTCATGGTCCCGTTGGTTTCGTTGGTGTTTGTCGCAACAGGCGCTTTCGCGGAGCCGGATTTCCGTGCCGAGGCCCGCCCTTTCGCCTCGGGGCGATCACCCTCGGTGGATGCAGCTTCCTGCCCCGATGCTGCGGCTGCGCCGCCGAAAAGATCCGCCGCCTTGCTGTTCATATCCGTCCCGCTCTCGAGCGTTCATGCGTGCATCGGTGACCGGGAAGGCCTGCCCGAATCGCGCAATCTTGCATCGTGACACCCGGTTCGCGCCGCTTGTAGCCCGGAACAAAGCCGAAACGCAAATCCGACCCTGTCATCTCCCTTCCGTTAGCCTGTATGGGGCGCCCCGACCAGAGGCGCAGACAGGCTCTCCACCGGAATTTCTGTGGCCATGGTGGTTGCGCGGGTCCGGTCGCACCCCTACCAAGAGGAGACTCGAGGAGGCTGCCATGCTGCGACATCTGTTTTCGCCACAAAACATCCTGCAGACGGTGATCTTCGCCGTGCTCTATGGCGGGATCATGCTGTTTCTCGGCAACCCCACCGCTGAAGTGGCGCGTTCGGTCGCGGTGGCCGCGCCGGTCTATTTCCTGCTGATGGGATTGTGGATGACCTGGCGCGCCTCGCGCAGGGAAGAGGGCTGAGGCACAGGCCGGCCCATATGCGGCATGATCCGTGCGGCCCTCAATGCGCAAGCAGAAGCGGGCGCGTCGCGCGCTCCAGCAGCGTGCGGGTTACACCGCCCAGCATCCATTCCCGGAAGCGCGAATGGCCGTAGCCGCCGGTGACGATCAGATCCGCCTCGCAACTGTCGGCCTCGGCGAGAATCGCGTCGCCGGGATCGCGTGACCGCAGATCGTGCAGCGTCACCTTCACGCCGTGGCGATCGAGGTGCCGGGCAATGCGGGTATCGAGCGCATCCTCGTTCGGGTTCTTCTCGGCGGTGACGATGACGACCTTCGACGCCTTCTCGAGGAAGGGCATGGCCTCGCGCAGGGCGCGTGTGGCTTCGCGGCTGCCGTTCCATCCCACCACGATGGTCTTGAAGGGGGTCGGCTCCCGGTTCGGTGCCGCCAGCAGCACCGCACGTCCGCAGCCGAACAGCACGGCCTCGATCAGGCCGATCCAGGTTCCGCCCGATTGGCCGTCCTCGGGGCGCAGCCCGATGAACAGATCCGCATGGCGGGCAGCGCGGGCCGCCTGGATGCCGGCCTGGTCGGCGATGGCATCGAGCCGTTGCAGGTCATGCGGGAAAGCGAGTTTGCCGAGCCGCTCGCGGATCGTCTTTTCGGTCTTGTCGCCCTCCGCGATCGCCCGCTCGACGAGATCGGCCATCACCACGGCGCCCGTTCCGGCGGCATCGGCGGAGAGCGCGAAGCCCGGCAT
>PXAW01000303.1 GCA_003567055.1 Hyphomicrobiales bacterium | reverse complement strand
CGCCTCGGCCAGCAGGGAGAACGAGCGTTCGATATCGGCCACGATGCCGGCCTGCGCGGCTTCCACATCGCCGCGCCGGGCGGCGTCGAGGATGACCTCGTGGATGTCGTTGCCCTTGCCGATCTCCGGCCCCGCGCGGCGCATGATCAGGTTGAGATAGGGGCCGTAGCGCAGCCACAGGCCCGCGATCAGGGGCAGCAGCACCGGGGAATCCGCCTGCTGGTACAAGGTGAAGTGGAAGCGGTAGTTCTGCGAGAGATCGGGCGCGTCGCCTTGCCCGCCATCCCCGGCTTCATCTGTATTTTCCTCGGCGAGGATCGCTGCCAGGGCCTCCAGCGTCGCCCCGTCCATACGCTCGACCGCGCGTCCGGTGACGAGCGGTTCCAGCGCGATCCGCGCCAGTTTCAGGTCCTGCATCTGGCGCAGGTCGAAATCGGGGACCCGCAGGGCCCGTGACGGCGCGTCGATCAGTGCCCCCTCGGCGACCAGCCGGCGCACGGCTTCGCGCACCGGGGTCATCGAGGTTCCGAGCCGCTCGGCCAGCCCCCGGAGGTTGAGGTTGTCGCCGGGTGCGAACTGGCCGCGCGTGAAGGCGTCGTGCAATTGCGCATAGACGCTCTCACGCATGGTCACCTGGTCGATGCGCCCGAAAACCGGCCCGCTCATGCCACTCCCCCACAATTCCCGAGACGCGTCCATATTGACGCTTCGTCAGCACAGCGTCTAGTGTGATCACATATCACAGATAACGAACCGGGCCATGCCGATGCGCGGGACCCGGTCGCCGAGGGGCGAGGCCGTGATGACGCAACGAGGCGCCGACACCGACGCGGACGGTTTCTGGCTGTACGACCTGAAGGTCGAGACGGTGATCGGCGATCGCCCGCCGGTCTGTCGCCACATTGCCGGCGAGAGCTTTCGCGTCGAGGGGGAGAACCTCGTCTTCGAACCGGGGCAGAAGGTCTCCATGTACGCGCTCGCCGCGTTGCTGCCGCTGCTGCCGGCCAAGCAGCGCGAGACCAGCGCGCAGGACTGGATGACGACCGATGCCGAGATCGCCTGTCCGGATCCGCATTGCGGCGGGCGTTTTCGCATCACCCGCACCGGTCGGCGCTTCTTCCGCCACAGCGAGACGACCGGCCTGCCCGACAAGCGCGGCACGCCCTATTGGGCCGGTGACACAGACGAGGATACCAGCCCATGAGCGTCGAAACCGCGCATCTGCGCCCCGATCATCCGATCTCCCGCGTGATCAAGGGCTGCTGGCAACTCGCCGGGGATCACGGTCCGGTGGATCGCGCTGCGGCGATCGCGGATATGGAAGCCTTTCTGGATGCGGGCATCACCACCCTCGACTGTGCCGACATCTATACCGGCGTCGAGGAGATGATCGGCGCCTTCATCGCCGATCTGCGCCGGCGGCGCGGGCGTGCGGTGGCGGACCGGGTCTGCGTGCATACCAAGCTCGTGCCGGATCTGGGCCGGCTGTCCGAAATCGGGCCGCAGGCTATCGAGGCGATCATCGATCGCTCGCTGAAGCGGCTGGGGCTCGAGCAGCTCCATCTCGTGCAGTTCTTCTGGTGGGACCTCGCCACCGGGGACGTGATGCGCGCCCTTGAAGCGCTGAAGCGGGCGCAGGAGGCGGGGAAGCTGCGCCATATCGGGGTGACCAACTGGGATCATGCGCCGATCGAACGGTTTCGCGCCGCCGGTGTCGATATCGTGTCCGCGCAGGTGCAATACTCCCTGCTCGACCGGCGCCCGGAGGGCACCCTCGTGCCCTGGGCGCGCGCAAACGACGTGCAGCTCCTGTGTTACGGCACGCTCGCCGGCGGGTTCATCACCGAATCCTGGCTCGGGCAGCCCGATCCGGGCTTTGCCTTCGAGAACCGCTCGCTGGTGAAATACCGTCTGATCATCGACGAATTCGGCCCCTGGGAGCTGTTTCAGGAATTGCTGGCGACGCTGGCGCGGATCGGCGAAAAGCATGGCGTCTCGCTCTCAGCGGTGGCATCGCGCCATATGCTCGACCAGCCGCAGGTGGCCGCCGTCATCGTCGGCGCGCGCTATGCCCGCCATCTCGACAAGACCCTCCAGATCTTCCGCTTCTCCCTCGACGAGGCCGATCGCGCGGCGATCGCGGCGGTTCTGGCGCAGGCGCGCGGGCCGAACGGACCGGTCTACGGGCTCGAGGGTGATCGCCAGGGAAGGCATGGGCGGATCATGAAATACGATCTCAACACCCGCCCCGATGCGCCGGTTCATGCCGAGCAGCACGGGCGCAGCTGAGGGGGCCCGATGAGACCTTCGTCATTGCGTCACGCGCTGGATGTCACGGCAAGCCTGATCCGACGGGTGCTCGCGCCGGTGGCGGCGTTGATGATGTTTGCGATCATGGCACTGATGGTCGCCGATGTGGCCGGGCGCTACCTCTTCAACGCCCCGATTCGCGGCGCCTACGAGATCACCGAGTTCCTGATGTGCCTGATGATCCTCTCGGCGCTGCCGCTGGTGAGCCTCCAGGGGCGGCATGTCGAGGCGTCGCTCGTCGCGGATCTGGTCCCGCGCGCGGCCGTGCTGCTGCACTGGCTCGCCGGGCTGATGGCTGCGGGATTGTTCGCCGTTCTCGCCATGCTGCTTTGGAATTATGCGGGACAACTGGCCCGGCAGAATGCGCAATCGCTGTTCGGCGGCATTCCGCATGCGCCGTTTGCGACCTTCATGGCGGTGTTGTTCGCCGTCGCCGCCGTCGCTGCCCTCATCGCCATGGTGATCCGCAAGCCGGGTGACGGCCCGGCTGTCGAGTGAGGGCGGGCGATGGAGGCGACCCTCGGACTGATCGTCGTCTTCACCCTGATCATGCTGCGCGTGCCGGTGGGTGTCGCCATGCTGGTGGTCGGGATCGGGGGCTTTGCGCTCCTGACGAGCTGGCGCCCGGCCGCCTTCATGACGGCGCAGACGGCCTATGCGCTGGTCAGCAATTACGGGCTGTCGGTGATCCCGCTGTTCCTGCTGATGGGGAACCTGATCAACCGGGCGCGTATCGGCAACGAGCTCTATGATGCGGCCCATGCCATGGTCGGGCATATGCGCGGCGGGCTCTCGCAGGCCACGATCCTCGCCTGCGGCGGCTTTGCCGCGATCTCGGGATCCAGCATGGCCACCACCGCCTCCATGGCGCGGGTGGCCTATCCCTCGATGCGCCGCTACGGCTATGCCGATATCCTCTCCGCCGGTTCGATCGCCGCCGGGGGCACGCTCGGCATCCTGATCCCGCCGAGCGTGGTCCTGCTCGTCTACGGCATCCTCACCGAGACCTCGATCAGCAAGCTCTTCATCGCCGGGATCGTGCCCGGGCTGATCGCGGTGGGGCTCTACATGCTCACCATCCTCGTGGTCACCCGGATCAGACCCGCCTGGGGCCCGCCGGGGGAGCGCGCTTCATGGGGGGAGCGCGGGCGCGCGCTGGCGAAGGTCTGGCCGGTGATCGCATTGTTCGTGATCGTGATGGGCGGCATCTATGGCGGGATCTTCACACCGACGGAGGCGGCGGGGATCGGTGCCTTCGGGGCGTTTCTGTTTGCGCTGGGGCGCGGGGCGCTGAGCTGGAACGGGCTGGTCGAGACGCTTGTCGAAACCGCCGTGACCTCGGCGATGATCTTCTTCGTCATCATGGGCGCGATGGTGCTGGGCAATTTCCTCAACATGGCCGGCTTGCCGCGCATGCTGGGCGGCTTCGTGCGCGGGCTCGAGCTGTCGCCGTTCTGGATCCTGATGATCATCTGCGGGATCTACATCCTGCTCGGCATGGTGCTGGAGAGCATGTCGATGATCCTCCTGACCATTCCGATCATCTTCCCCGTCATCGTCTCGCTGGGGATCGATCCGGTCTGGTTCGGGATCCTCATCGTGATGGTGGTCGAGATCGCGCTGATCTCGCCACCGATCGGGCTCAATGTCTACATGCTGCGCTCGGTCCTGCCGCATATCGGGTTGCGCACGCTTTTCGCCGGGGTGCTGATCTTTCTCGTGCCCGACATCCTCAAACTGATCCTCGTCATCGCGTTTCCGGGGATCGTCCTGTTCCTGCCCTCGCTGATGTGAGCGGCGGAATTCCGTAGCAGAGCAAAACCATCAACAGAGGGGAAAAAGACATGCATATCAGACAATTCCTGACAGGCTCCGCAGCCGGGCTCGCCCTTGCCGTATTCGGTGCGGGCGCCTCGGTCCAGGCGGAGGAAATCGTCCTGCGCTATTCCAACTGGGTGCCCGCCACGCACCCGATCATCACCCGGGTGATCGAGCCCTGGGGGCAGGAGCTCAGCGAGGCGACGCAGGGCCGCGTCAGCGTCGAGGTCATGCCCGCGCTCGGGCCGCCTCCCGGCCATTTCGATCTCGTCGCCAACGAGGTGGCCGATCTCGCCTTCTCGGTCCACGGCTACACACCCGGGCGCTTCGTGCTGACCCAGCTCGGCGAATTGCCGCTCACCCACAACCACGCCGTGGTCAATTCGCTGGCCTACTGGAACACCTATGAGCGCTTCTTCATGGATGCGAACGAGCACGAGGGCACGCGCCTGCTCGGCCTGTGGACCAACGGCCCGTACCAGCTGACCATGAACGGGGATCTGCTCACCAGCATGGATGCCGTCGAAGGCAAGCGCATCCGCGTGCCCGGCCCCGTGGTCGAGCAGGTGACGACCACGCTCGGCATGGTGCCGATCTCATCCTCCGTGACGGATGCCTATGAGCAGATCTCGCGCGGTGTCATCGACGGGATGTTCCAGCAGCTGGAGACGGTCTACAATTTCAACCTCACCGAATACCTCACCCATGTCTCGATCATCCCCGGCGGCTTTGCCCATTCGAGCCAGTTCGTGGTGATGAGCGAAGCCGCCTATGAGCGGCTTTCCGATGCCGACAAGGCGGCGCTCGATGCGCTCAGCGGCGAGGCGCTGGTGCGTCGCTTTGCCGAGATGTGGCAATCGGAGGAAGAGGAGGCCATCGGCAAGCTTGAAGAGGGCGGCACCGTGTTCTTCGATCTCCCGCCGGAATTGCAGGAAGAAGTGAGCGAGGCCCTGGCCTTCATCCGTGACGAATGGATCGAGGCTGCCAACGAACGCGGTGTCGATGGCGCGGCGGCCCTGGCCTTCTACGAATCCGAGATCGAACGCATCGCGGCTGAACTCGGCGTCGAGAACTGATGCGATCCCATCACGCCCGGCGCATCCTGATGCTGCCGGGCGTGATGGATGTCGCAATCACATCGTCACGGCTTGAAGCCCTTTGCGACCCGACTCTGTCGGG
>PXAW01000363.1 GCA_003567055.1 Hyphomicrobiales bacterium | reverse complement strand
TGCGCCAGGCGATCCGGCTCGATCCCGATTACGCCGAACCCTATGCCCGTCTCGCCTATACGATCATCCTGGAAGCCGTCTATTTCGAAGGACCGGTCGACCAGGCGCGCCTCGACGAGGCTCTGGCGCTTGCCCGTGAAGCCGTGGCGCGTGATGATCTCGATGCGAATGCCTGGTTCGCCCTCGGGCGCGTGCGCCTTGCGCGTTGCGAATATGCGCTCGCCATCGATGCGCTCGAAACGGCCGTATCGCTCAATCCCTGCCACGCGCTGTCCTATTGCGGGCTCGGCGATTCGCTCGCCTATGAGGGCGAGATCGACGTCTCCCTGCGGATGTTCGACAAGGCCCTCGAACTCGGCCCGCACGACCCGTTCCGCTGGGCCTTCATGGCCTACCGCTCGCTTGCTCATCTCTTCGCCGGGCAATTCGACGAGGCAGCGCAATGGTCACGGCGCGCCGCGAACACCCCCAATGCCCATTACTGGTCGAAGGCCAATCTGGTCTCGGCCCTCGGGCATCTCGGTGCTGGCGAAGATCTGCCACCTGCGATCTCGGCGCTTTGCGAGGCCCGTCCGGGCTTTACGCGCGCCTTCGCGAAGGAGCGTCTCTTCTACGTCAAGCGCGAGGACCAGATGGATACCTTCCTCGACGGCTTGCGTAGGGCCGGCATTCCGTAATGCGAAGCACATGCATCATGTCGATTGCAGGGTGGCTATCCGCTCATCGAACAGCATGACGGTCCGCTTCGACTCTGCCGGCAGGGTCTTACGGGACCTTTCTGAGGCAAGGCCGTCACGAACGGTTCAGGGGCGCGGCCCAGAGCAACACTCCGTCAGCCGGGTACCGACTGACGGGAAAAATGATGCGCCAGAAAGACAGCTTGGAGCACCCGGCCCAAACCTGTCAGGTCGGAAAGGGCTCTAAAGGGGTTTCCGTCTTCCAGAGGCTTTCTTCGGCGCTGGTTTTTCACGGATTCGAACGGCGCGCCCCTCGGGATGGTCGATCTCGAAGGCGCCTGTCTTGCGGACAAGCTCACTGAGCTTGCGGAAGCCGAAATTCCGCGGATCGAAATCAGAGGAAAGGTTGGCAAGCTGTGTTCCGACCGCACCAAGCGGGGCCCAGCCGTCTTCCGTTTCCATCTGATCGAGAACGCGCCGGATGATGGGCGTGGCCGCGCTCGGTGGCTGAAGCGGCTTGGTCTTGCTGCCGGCGGCCTCGACATTGGCAGGCGCATCCGGCAGCAGGTTTTCGGTGTAAGTGAAGCGCCGGCAAGCCTGCCGGAAGCTCTCCGGGGTCTTCTGCTCACCGAATCCGAAGACATCCACGCCCTGCTCACGAATGCGCGCCGCGAGCCGTGTGAAGTCACTGTCGGACGAGACCAGACAGAAACCGTCGAAACGACCGCTGTGCAGGAGGTCCATCGCGTCGATGACAAGCGTGATGTCGGAGGCATTCTTGCCGATCGTGTAGGCAAACTGCTGCTGCGGGATGATGGCATGGCGTGCCAGGACATCGATCCAGGCTTTCGATCGTGAACTGGCAAAGTCGCCATAGATGCGCCGAACGCTGGCCTCACCGATTTTTGCGATCTCATCAAAAAGTCCATCGACGATTTTGGCCGATGCGTTGTCGGCATCGATCAGCACCGCGAGGCGTGGGGAGCGTGCTTCAGCAGTCATTGGGCCATGATACTTTCTGTGCGGGCGTGGCATTGCAACCTAGCATGCCTTTCGTTGCACAGCGAAGCCGCAACATCAGCGCGCTCCGGGCTGACACCTCAAAGCGTCAAACGGCCCATTGAACGAAAAGTCAGCGCCTCAACATCACCCGCGACCCTCATTCATGGCCAGACAGGCGCGCCATCCAGCCCGGCGGCTTCTTCCAGCCCGCAGATCAGATTGGCATTCTGCACGGCCTGACCCGCAGCTCCCTTGCCGAGATTGTCGACGACGCCCATCGCGATCACCAGGTTGCGCTCGGGATCGGCGGCATAGCTGACGAGCGAAAGGTTCGAGCCGGTCGCCCATTTGGTCTGAGGCGGCCTGTCGGTGACGCGGACGAAGGCGCGACCGGCGTAGAACTGCCGGGCCGCGTCGAGGCACTGCTCCGTGGTGGCGCTGCCGCGACAATAGATGGTGACGAGCAAGCCACGCGTCATAGGCACCAGATGCGGCGTGAATACCAGCCCGTCTGCGCTGCCGCCACTCAGCTTCCCGATGCCCGTTGCCATCTCGGGGAGGTGGACGTGATGTAGCAGACCATAGGGCTGCAGGTTTTCGTTCGTCTCGGCAAAGTCGAGCCTGCTGTCGCTCCCTCCCCTGCCCGCGCCGGAAATCGTTGCAGGGCCGGCATCACGACCGCCCGGTCTCACGAGCCGATATCGACGCCGAGCACATCGGCCAGCATCGCGGCGAAGGCCGGAGACGCCGTGGCGCGCGCGTCTTCGAGGGCGGGGTGCGGGTCGAGGGTCGTCATGAAGGACAGATCGAGCATCGACATCATCGATTGCCCGTCTTCCTCATAGAAGGCGAAATGGCCGCAGGGCATCATCGCCATGGTGTGCATGCCGGCGGCGACGATATCCGGCCCGATTTCGGGATAGCAGATCTTCAACGCCGTGACCTGTCCGCCGGCGAGGCCGAACTCGGCCAGAAACAGCCAGTCGTCATTCATCTGCGCATAGTTGCGCACCAGCGCAGACGCCTCCTGCGGCGGCTGCTCGAGCTGGCGCACGATGAACAGGCCCGCATCATCGCTTTCCGTCGCGATGGCAGGGGCAGCGGCCAGCATCGCGGCGACGAGCGCACCGGCGGCAACCGATTTCGTCAAGACACATTGCATGATTTCATCCTCCCCATAGCTGTACTTGCCCGCGTATGCTCCGGATCTAGAAGCTCAGCGTCGCCGCGCCGGCGCGGATGCGCTCGTGCATGACGCTCGCCCCAGAGATCGCGACATCGTCGATGAGATCGTCCTGGCTGTAGCCCCGCGCTTTCACGCAGGGTGTGCAGGCCCACAGGACGCCGCCGCGCTCGATGAAATCGCGCACGAGCGCCTTCAGCGGATCCATCGGATGCATCTGCACCGTCTCCAGCGCCCCGCGCCGCACGATGTCGACGGCGCTCGCGGTCAGGAAGACCGAGACCTTCAACCCGCTGGTAATGCCGCCATTCGCGATCGTGAAACCCACGGAGGCGCGTTCGTCCTCGGGACCATGCGTCATCAGGACGACGAGTTCCTCAGCTTTGTCCATTGGCTCCTCCCCGTATTCGGATAGCGCATGAATCAATCCGATCCCCCGGCGCGGCGCTTGAGCAAAGTCTGGTGAATTTCCGTATTCCGCCCGAGCGCGCCCTCGAAAACCTGCCTGCAAACCACGCAGAGGCGGCATGCGGTGCCGCCATCGACCGGCGCCTGATCACGAAATCCCCAGATCTTCCCCAGATCTCCCGCAAGCCCCTCCCCGGGCGATCATCTACTCTTCCCACCCGAATGCATGCGAGCGAGGAAAGGACCGGACCATGGCTGTTCAGAACCTGATGGCGAACAGCCCGGCCGAGGCCGGGGATAGCGAATTCGTACAATTCTGGAACGAGGTGCTGGCACCGAAATTCATCCGCTTCCGCCATATCCTGGTCGATGGCCTGACACGCCACAGCGAGGCCGTGTTCCCGCGCCTGCCTGTGCGGAAGGGTGACCGGGTTCTGGATGTCGGCTGTGGCTTCGGCGATACTGCGATGAAACTCGCAGAGATCGTCGGGCCCGAGGGAGAAGTGGTCGGCATCGATTGCTGCGACGCGTTTCTCGCCGGCGCCGAGGCGGATCTCGCCGAGTCCGGCCTCGCCGGATCCGATGCCGGCAACGTGCGTTTCATGCGCGGCGATGCCGAAGTCGCCCTGCCCGAAGGCGAATTCGATTTCGTCTTCGCCCGTTTCGGCACGATGTTCTTCGCCAATCCCGTGGCGGGGATGCGTAACATGCGCAAGGCCCTCAAGCCCGGCGGACGCATGACGCATATCGTCTGGCGCCGCCCCGAGGACAATCCCTGGCTCTCCATGGCCAAGGAGGTCGTCCTGCGCTTCCTGCCGCCGCCCGGCGACGGCGCGCGGACCTGCGGGCCGGGCCCCTTCTCCATGGCGGACGAGGAAACGGTGCGCAAGATGATGGAGATTGCCGGCTATGCCGATATTCGTTTCGAGCGCGTCGATGCGCCGGTCCTGATCGGTCAGAACGTTCAGGATGCGGTGGA
This sequence comes from Hyphomicrobiales bacterium, assembly GCA_003567055.1. Lineage (GTDB taxonomy): Bacteria > Pseudomonadota > Alphaproteobacteria > Rhizobiales > Beijerinckiaceae > Saliniramus. Next base: position 1,060 of record PXAW01000363.1, on the reverse strand, counting down.
TTTCCAGCTCGCGATCGGACCCGCCGGCGAAGTCTTCCGCGAGGCCGGAGACATTGCCGAGCAGAAGCGCGAGACGATCGAAGCCGCCCTCGCGGAGGCGATCCGCCAACAGACGCGCGCCGAGGACGGGATCGTGATGGACAGCTCCTCCTGGGTAATCACCGCGCGCAACCCCGAAAGCTGAGAAGCCCGCATCCGGGGCATTCGCGCCGCGCGCCATAATCGGTTAGAATGTCCGTCGTCCGGCAATGCCGGGCGGCGGCTTGAGCCTTGCGCTACTCATCACAGAGGGGCGCCCATGGAGAATGGCGAGCAAAGCATTGACGATGACGCCGTGATCCGGTTCGCCGGGTTCGAACTCGACATGCGCGCGTTCGAGCTCCGCCGCGACGGTGTGCCCGTCCCGATCGAACCGCGGACCTTCGACCTGATCGCCCTGCTCGCGCGCCATGCGGGCCGGACCGTGACCCGGGACCAGATCTTCGCAACGATCTGGCATGATCGCATCGTCTCGGACGCGGCGCTGAGCAGCCAGATCAAGGCTGCGCGGCGCGCTCTCGGCGATGACGGGCTGAGCCAGAGGCTGATCACCACCATCCATGGTCGCGGATTCCGGTTGCGCATTGCGCGCGATGATCAAGCGGGTTCGCAGCCCGAACATGCAGCTTCGGAAACAGCGATCCCGCCACCGGAAGCTGAGCCGCCGGACCACAAGCCGCCGCGCCCGAAGCGACCGACGCTCGCCGTCTTGCCGCTGGACAATCTCGACGCGGATGGTCGCGGCAGCGTCATTGCACAGGGGCTCACCGAGGATCTGATCAGCGCGCTTTCGCGCACCCGCTGGCTGCGGGTCGTGAGCCGTGCACCGGTCTTCGCCGTCAGCCGGGAGCATGACGACCGCTGTCTTGCGTGCCGCGATGACATCGGCGCTCGCCGGTTTGTCGCGAATCAGGCCTATCTCTCCTACTAGATCCCCTTCGCGAAGATTGGCGAGGACCACCGTTTCCCCGCTTAATTTCTTCGTCGTTACCTGCACTTCGCCTGTCAGGATTACGAATAG
>PXAW01000208.1 GCA_003567055.1 Hyphomicrobiales bacterium | reverse complement strand
TGTTGCCCTTCACCTTGCGCCGCCCGGAGGAATCGACGAATTCCTTCGTGGGCTTGGTGACGACACGGTAACCGTTGTAATCGAGCCAGTCGATCAGCGGGCGGATCGAAGAATATTCCTGATCTTCGACGATCGCCGTATAATAGAATGCCCGGAGCAAGTTGCCACGCCCCTGGAATTCTTTCAGCAACATTTTATAGTCAATGTCGAAACCCAGTGTACGCGTCGTCGCATACAGGTTCGCGCCATCGATAAACAGGGCAATCTTTTCTTTATCACTCATCTCTTCGCTTTCAATTCGCCGCACCCTGTCCGGATGACGGCCCCTCCCCCGATCATTCATCCTACGCTCATCGCTGAGGCCGTCCGTTACCGAAATCGCGCGAGAGGTCGACGATGAATTACGTAACCGCCACGAGCGCCGGACCGCACGCGCATCAAAACGTACCGCGCGCTGATGTCAATTGCAGAGAGCCAATGCCCGAAACCGTTCACCAACACTTCGCCGAATAAACCGAAAACAGTTATGACGCAACCGGCACATCATCCATAATCGCTCAATTTACCGCTGTTGCGCCTCATATTTCGCGTCGTGCAAACGAGACATGGCGATGGCCTGCATGACACATCCGACCGGACACGTTCCCGCCCCGCGCCGCAATGCGTCACCAATGCACTTCTGCGGGCCGCTTGCGCGTGGCGTTGCGGTGGTCGCCGACGATGCATCCATCGGCGAAATTAACCACTCTGTGGGCAATCTCCCGGATCGCGACGTTGTGCGTGATCACGAGCGTCGTTGCGCCGAGCCGCTCGTTCACCTGCATCAACGCTTCCAGAACGATGACACCGGTCTGCGAATCGAGGGCGCCGGTCGGCTCGTCACACAGGAGCACTTCCGGATTCTTGGCGATGGCGCGGGCGATGGCGACGCGCTGCTGTTCGCCGCCCGAGAGCTGCGCGGGAAAGTGGTCCATGCGCTGCGCGAGCCCGACGATGTCGAGCGCTTCCTCCGGCGTCATGGGTGCGCGTGCGATCTCGGTGACGAGCGCCACGTTCTCGCGCGCCGTCAGGCTCGGCACCAGATTGTAGAACTGGAAGACAAAGCCGACATGGTCGCGCCGATAGGAAGTGCGCTCCCGCTCGCTCATGCGCGCAAGATCCCGATCACCGAACCAGACCGAGCCCTCTGTGGCCGAATCGAGACCGCCTATGATGTTGAGGAAGGTGGACTTGCCGGAGCCGGACGGGCCGAGCATCACGACGAACTCTCCGGAAACCGCCTCGAAATCCACGCCGCGCAGCGCGTGTACCGCAACATCTCCGCTCTGATAGACCTTGGTCAGCCCCTGGGTGCGAAATATCGGCGGCGCAGCTTCGCGCGCATCCTCTGCAGCCGGAATCTGTTTTTCCTGCATGATCATCTCCGCATCCTGCCGCAGCCGGTCCCGGCTGGAAATGACGAAGATCAATCGCCACACACCCTCCCCGGCGACAGATGCAGCCACCCCGGGCGGGGCTGCGACGATGAAACCCGGCACCGCGGGCGCCGTTTTTGATTGTCAAGCCGCCCCAAAAGGCGCTAAGCAACCGCCGCACCGTGGCGCTCACGCGCCGCGCAAGGAATCGTCACGTCAATGTCCGCAGCCAGCGGACCGGAGCTGTCGCATGAACTCGTTCGAGCTCAACAAGATCATGGGCGCCGTCTTCGGCGCACTTCTCTTCGTCGTCGGTATCAGCGTCGTCGCCGGGATGCTCTTCCAACCGCGTCCCTCGCAGCTGGGTGAGCTGATCCTTCCCGAGCCGGTCGAAGACGAGGGCGCCGTCGCCGAGGTCGTCGAAGTCGATCCGCTGCCGGTACGCCTCGCGAATGCCTCGGTGGAGCGCGGCGAAGGGGCTTTCCGCGCCTGCGCATCCTGCCACACGGTTGATCCGGGCGGCGATCACCGCGTCGGCCCGAACCTTTGGAATGTCGTCATGGCGCCGATGGCGGATCGCGATTTCGGCTATTCCTCCGCGCTCCAGGAGCGCGGCGCCGAGGGCGACGTCTGGACCTTCGAATCGCTCGACGCCTTCATCGAAAACCCGCGCAACTACATCTCGGGCACTTCGATGGCCTATGCCGGGCTGAGCAACATCGACACCCGCGCCAATCTGCTGGCCTATCTGCGCTCGCTCTCCGACGATCCGGCCCCGCTGCCGGAGGCTGCCGAGGACGAAGCAGCGCTCGACGGTGAAGAAGAGACCGCCGAAGACTGATCGCGGCAAGCATTTCCGGCGGGGCGCCCGCCGGCGGAATGCTCCGGTGAACGGCAAGGGAACCCGCCGCACCGGACGAATCAAGAAGACAAGGGTTTTCTGAACTGAAAAAGGCCGGGTCACCCCGGCCTTTCTTATTTCCCGGCCATGCGCCGCAGGTCGTACCGCCTCAGCGCGCCTTCGGGCTGATCAGCTTGCGATTGACCAGGACTTCCGCGATCTGAACCGCATTCAGCGCCGCGCCCTTGCGCAGATTGTCCGAGACACACCAGAACGCGATGCCGTTCTCCACCGTCGCATCCTCGCGGATGCGCGAGATATAGGTCGCGTCCTCGCCGGTCGCGTCGACGGGGGTGACGTAGCCGCCATCCTCGCGCTTGTCGATGACCATGATCCCCGGCGCCGCGCGCAGGATCTCGCGCGCCTCTTCGGCGCTGATCGGCCTTTCGAATTCCACGTTCACCGCCTCGGAATGCGAGACGAAAACGGGGACGCGCACGCAGGTGGCGGTGAGCTTGATCTTCGGATCGAGGATCTTCTTCGTCTCCGCCATCATCTTCCACTCTTCCTTGGTGAAGCCGTCCTCCATGAAGACGTCGATCTGCGGAATGAGGTTGAAGGCGATGCGCTTTTGAAACTTCTCGACGGCGGCATCCTGCAGCGAATAGACCGCACGCGTCTGCCGGTCGAGCTCGTCCTCGCCCGCCTTGCCGGCGCCGGAGACGGATTGGTAGGTCGAGACCACGACGCGCTTGATACCCGCATGATCGTGCAACGGCTTCAGCGCCACGACGAGCTGGGCGGTGGAGCAGTTCGGATTGGCGATGATGTTCTTCCTGGAGAAGCCCGCCGCCGCATCGGCATTCACCTCCGGCACTATCAGCGGCACGTCCTGATCGTAGCGCCAGGCGCTCGAATTATCGATCACGACGGCGCCCTGCGCGGCGATGCGCGGCGCCCATTCCTTCGAGACGTCGCCACCGGCCGACATCAGGCAGATGTCGATATCGGAAAAATCGTACGTCTCCAGCGCTTTCGTCTTCAGGGTCTTGTCGCCGAACGAGACTTCCTTGCCCTGGCTGCGGCGCGAGGCCAGTGCCACGACTTCATCGGCGGGAAAAGCGCGCTCGGCGAGAATATCGAGCAGAACATGCCCGACATTGCCGGTCGCGCCGACAACGGCGACCTTGTAACCCATCTTTTTCAAGCTCCTGAAAGAAACGCTCTCCCCTTCGGCGGCGATGCGGCGGCCTTTGGCCTGCCGCCTGCTCCTCCCGCCGGGCGGGAGAGTTCTCCACGGCGAGGAAGCGTTCAGCGCGTCGTTTTCACGCGCGTGCCCGTGAAGCACGTCGTTTTCGTCCCGCGAAAGCCTGAACGGCTCTCCGGGATGGGCATTGCGGTCATCTGCATGCCGGAAGCGGCCACGACGAACTCCTGCAATCGCATTGCATCATTGCGCGGATCGATCTGCGATTTCGCCCTTCCTGTCAAGGATAAAGGCCGGTGCGTGCCGCGACCCTTTGCAATCGCCTGCGCAAACTGGTATCGCCTGCGCGCAGGATCAGCGATCCGATTCACGTCTCGCAAGAGGATGATCACGAGTACCATGCGCGCCGAATTCGAAGCATTGGTCGAGACCGCCAAGCAGTCCATAGGGCTGCTGAGGAGGCATCTTTGACTGGGATCATGCCCAGCGCCGTCTCGCCGAACTGAACGCCCTGTCCGAGAATCCCGATTTCTGGAACAATGCGGATGCCGCGCAGAAACTCATGCGCGAACGCACCTCGCTCGAAAACCAGATCGAGACGATCAAGCGTCTCGAACAGGAGCTTGAGGATGCCATCACCCTGATCGAGCTCGGCGATGCCGAGGGCGATGCCGACACCGTAGCCGAGGGCGAAAACGCCCTGCGCAGCCTCGAAGGCGAAGCCGAGCGCGCCCAGATCGAGGCGCTGCTCTCCGGAGAGGCCGATTCGAACGACACCTTCATCGAGGTCCATTCCGGCGCCGGCGGCACCGAGAGCCAGGACTGGGCCCAGATGCTGATGCGGATGTATATCCGCTGGGCCGAGAAGCGCGGCTTCAAGGTCGAGGTGATCGAGGTCTCCGACGGCGAAGAAGCCGGCATCAAGAGTGCCACCTTGATGGTGAAGGGCCATAACGCCTATGGCTGGGCCAAGACGGAATCGGGCGTGCACCGCCTGGTGCGGATCTCGCCCTTCGATTCCAACGCGCGCCGCCATACCAGCTTCGCCTCGGTCTGGATCTATCCGGTGGTCGATGACAAGATCGACATCGAGGTGAATGAATCCGAGTGCCGCATCGATACGTATCGCGCCTCAGGCTCGGGCGGTCAGCACGTCAACACGACGGATTCCGCCGTGCGCATCACGCATATCCCGACCGGGATCGTGGTTGCGTGCCAGCAGGAGCGTTCGCAGCACAAGAACCGCGCCAAGGCCTGGGACATGCTGCGTGCGCGCCTCTACGAGCGCGAATTGAAGATGCGTGAAGAGAAGGCCAATGCCGAGGCCTCGTCGAAATCGGAGATCGGCTGGGGTCACCAGATCCGCTCCTACGTGCTCCAGCCCTACCAGCTGGTGAAGGATCTGCGCACCGGCACGCAATCGACCAGCCCGGGCGACGTGCTCGACGGCGCGCTCGACCCGTTCATGGAAGCCTCGCTGGCCCAGAAGGTCTCCGGCAGCGCCGGGGAACCGGTTGCCGATATCGACTGACGCGAAACCACCCCACGCGATGCAAAACGCCTTCCCGGCCTCGACCGGGAAGGCGTTTTCGGTTGGGGTACCGGCAATGGTTCAGCGAAAAGCCTGGGCAAACTGCGTCAGCGTCGGCTCGTCGGTATAGTCGAGCTTGAGCGGCGTGATCGAGATCCGCTTGTTGTAGATCGCCCACAGATCGGTGCCGTGACCCGGGGTGAAATCGGTCTTGGCGAAGGCGATCCAGTAATACGGATTGCCGCGCCCGTCCTGACGCTCGTCGATCTTGAGGAAGGCCTGGTCGCGCAGGCCCTGGTTGGTCGCGACAGTGGCGACGACCTCGTC
>PXAW01000530.1 GCA_003567055.1 Hyphomicrobiales bacterium | reverse complement strand
GCGAAGCGGATCACCAGCGAGAGCAGCCAGGCGACCAGCACGATCGCAGCGGCGACCAGCAGCGCGACAGCCGCACCGCCCCCGGCACGCCCGCCGCCGCGCCCGCCGCCGCGCCGCATCCCGCCCGTCAGCAGCCGCATCCGCCCGCCATAGCGCAGCGAGCGGAAGAGCATTTCCCCGGTGAAAGAGACGACACCGGCAATGATCACCGCGATCACCATCATGCGCACATCCTCGTTGCGGATATGCGTGAGTTCATGCGCGATCACCGCCTCGATCTCGTCATCCTCCAGCCGCTCGACGAGGCCGCGTGTCAGCGTGACCGTGTACTGCTTGTCATTGAGCCCCGATGCGAAGGCGTTGAGCGCATCCGTCTCCATGATCTTCAGCTTCGGTGTGGTCATGCCGCGCGAGATGCACAGATTTTCCAGCATGCGGTAGAGACGCGGATCGTCCTGGCGGGAGACCTCATGCGCGCCGGTCACCGCGTCGATCAGCTTCTGATGGCCGAAATAGGCGAAGATGATCCAGCCGAGCACCGCGATCGTCGCGATCGGCGCGGCATAGAGCATGTCGCCATAGGCGCCGCGCAGGTTGACGGCCAGCGTGTCGAACTGGCCCTCGCCCATGCCGCGCAGGGCCAGCGCGCCGGCGAAGACGACCATGTAGACGAGGAAGAACAGGCCCAGAAGCAGGGCGACCGAGCGGCGGCGATTGGCCTGGATATGCGAATAGAGACCAAAAGCGGGAAACACCGCATCATCCTCCGGCGTCGTCGCGGGGTGGTGCGGGCACGCATGCCCGCGACCGGGATCGGATTGTCCGTATCAGAACTTCACTTCCGGCGCCGTCTGCAGCGTCTCTCGCTTGGCTTCGCCGATATCGAAAAATTCGCGCGCGGTGAACCCGAGCGAGCGGGCGAACAATACCGCCGGGAAGGATTCGATCGCGGCATTGAATTCGGCCACGGCGTTGTTGAAGAAGCGCCGCGCGGCTGCGAGCTTGTCCTCGACATTGGACAATTCGCTCTGCAGGGCGAGGAAGTTCTGGTTCGCCTTCAGATCGGGATAGGCTTCCGCGAGGGCGAAGAGGCGCCCGAGCGTGGCGTTGAGGATATTCTCCGCCGCAGCCTGGTCCGCCGGGCCGTGCGCATTCGCAGCCGCGTTGCGGGCCTTGACCACGGCGTCGAGGGTCTCTTTCTCGTGCGAGGCATAGCCCTTCACCGTCTCCACCAGATTGGGGATCAGGTCGTGGCGCTGGCGCAGCTGCACGTCGATATCGGCGAAGGCCTGCGTGGTGCGCTGGCGCATGGCCACGAGGCCGTTATAGATGACGATCGCCCAGACCAAGAGCGCGACGACGATGGCCAGCAATACCCATTCCATGAGCGCAGGCTCCTTCTTCTCGGTGGCACCCCGGACCGGGGCCGCGGATCTCCGTGGCGGTGATCGGCGCTAATCTGCGCCAAACCCGCGTGAGAGGCAAATACGCGCGCAAGAATAGCACCGATGCGTCACGCAATCGTAAACCGAGATCGCTCGTGACGGGTCAGAGCTTGCGAATCCAGAATTGCAGGGGTTTGCGGGTCTCTCCGGCCTCGCCGACATCCTTCCAGGAGAAATGGGCGATGGCACCGGGCAGCGGCGCGTAGCCACGCTTGCGCCAGAAATCGTCGAGCGGGCGGTAATCCGCCGGGCGGCGGGGATGATCCTGCGGGCGGATCACGGCGCAGAAGGCGCTGTGGCTGAAACCGAGAGTACGGGCGTGATTCTCGCGCAGATCGAAGAAGCGGTGCCCGATGCCGCGCCCGCGCCATTGCGGCAACAGCACCGATTCGGCGCAATAGAATACCTTGTCGAGACCGAGCCCGCTTCCCGCGAAGGCCTGCGCGAAATCATCGGCGTGATCGGCAAGCGGCGTGCCCGTCGCTGCGCCGACGAGGCTATCGCCGTCGAAGGCGCCGACGAGGACCGCGCGCGGGCTCTGCCGGTAGCTTTCCAGGTAGCGCCGCTCATAGGCGAGATCGCCGTCATAGAGATAGGGAAAATCCGCGAAGACGGTGATACGCAGCCGCGCGACGGCATCGAGCGCCGAATCCAGGGCCGCACCGGTCAGGGCTTCCACGCGCATGGTCTTGCTCCTTCGCCTGCTCATGCGGGGGGAGATGGCATGGGCCGGGTTTCGCGACAAGGCTGAAGGGCGGCGCGGCGCCCCCGGTATCGCGCGCACGCCTGTGTGATTTGACCGCAGCGCCCGGATTTGACCACACTCACGCGTCAGCCATACTGAACCTGTCCGGGCATGCGCCCCATTATCTGGAATGAAAGCCGGTGACGTATCCCACGCTACGCCGTTTTCCCGCCGACACCGTCGCGAAAGCCTCGCGCGCGACGCTGTTTTCCGTGCTCGTCTTCAGCCTCAGCCTGGTGCTGGCAAGCCTGTTCCTGCCGCGCGCGGCGCTCGCGCAGGGCTCGTTCACCATCGTGCGCGACGCCGAGCTCGAAGGGCTGATGCGTGACTATGCGACGCCGATCCTCGCCGCCGCAGGCATTCCCGGTCGGGCGGGCGAGATCATCCTCGTCAATGATACGTCGTTCAACGCCTTCGTCGCGGACGGGCAGCGCATCTTCATCAATCTCGGCGCCATCCTGCAGACCGAGACGCCCAACGAACTGATCGGCGTGATCGCGCATGAGGCCGGCCATATCCATGGCGGGCATCTGGCGCGGCTGCGTCAGGAGATCCAGAACGCGCAGGTGCTTTCCATCGCCTCGATGCTTCTCGGCGGTGCCGCCGCGGTCGGCGGCGCGCGCGGCGGCGTGGGTGATTCGGGGATGGGCGGGGCCGGTATCGCCATGGGTGGCGGCGAGATCGCGCGGCGCTCGCTGCTGGCCTATCAGCGCTCGGAGGAGATGGCCGCCGATCAGGCCGCCGTGCGTTTTCTGCATGCGACCGGCCAGTCGCCCATGGGGATGATCCGTATCTTCGAGCGCTTCGCCAACGAATCGATGTTTCGTTCGAGCCTCGATCCTTATCAGATCAGCCACCCGCTGCCGCGCGAGCGCATCGCCCAGCTGGAGCGCCTGGCTGCCGAGAGCCCGTATCGCAACCGCACCGATCCGCCGGCCCTGCAGCGCCGCCACGATCTCGCCCGCGCCAAGATTTCCGGTTTCGTCGAACGCCCCGAGACGGTCTTGCGCCGCTATCCGCCCAGCGACAATTCCCTGGCCTCGCGCTATGCCCGCGCCATCGTGGCACATCGCTCCGGGCGGATGCGTGATGCGATCGGGCTGATGGACGAGCTGATCGGCGCGCAGCCCAACAACCCGCATTTCCATGAGCTGCGCGGGCAGATCCTTCTGGAGAGCGCGCGCCCGCAGGAGGCGGTCGCCTCGTTGCGGCGCGCTGTCGGTCTCGCGCCGGATGCCGCGCCGATGCGCACGCTCTACGGTCAGGCGCTGGTCGCGGTCGGGGACGGGGCGAGCCTCGAAGAGGCGATCAATCAGCTGCGCCGTGCGATCCGGATCGAGCCCGAATCACCGGATGCCTATCGCCCGCTGGCCATGGCCTATGGCCGTACCGGCCAGGTCGGGCGGGCGGAACTCGCCATCGCGCAGCATTATTTCTACGCCGGCGATATCCGCAACGCCCAGAATCAGGCGCATCGCGCCATGAACTCACTCGTCGAAGGCACGCCCGAATGGTTGCGTGCCAAGGATATCTTCGACTACGTCCCACCCCGACACCAGCGCTGAAGCGCGACGCAAACGGCGCCGAACCGAGTGCCGGCAAGATGATACAAGGATGGACCATGACCCGTTTCCTGCGCGGCCTCGCCACGCTCTCCCTCGCCGCCCTGCTGCTGATACCGCTCCCGCGTGCCGAGGCGCAGGCGGCCTTTTCCGAGGATGAGCGCGGAGCGATCGTCGAGATCATGCGTGAGTATCTTCTGGAGAATCCAGAGATCATCCGCGAGATGATCACCGAGCTCGAGCGCCGCGAGACGGCGGAGCAGGATGCGCGCCGCACGCAAACCCTGACCGAAGCGCATGATGCGCTCTATGCGGGCGACGACATCGTGATGGGCAATCCTGACGGTGACGTCACCCTGGTGGAATTCTTCGACTATAATTGCGGCTTCTGCGAGCGCGCGCTGGAGCATGTCGAGGCGATGATCGCCTTCGATCCGGACCTGCGCGTCGTGCTCAAGGACTTCCCCGTTCTCGGCCAGGGCTCGATCGACGCCGCGCGGATCGGCCTTGCCGCCATGGAGCAGTTCGACAACGAGACCGCCGCCGAGTTTCACATGCGGCTGATGCGCATCCGTGGCCAGGCCAATGGCGAAAACGCCGCGCGCCTCGCCGTCGAGCTTGGCGCCGATCCCGACCGGCTCGAAGCCGATGCCAACGGCGCGCGCGTGCGCGATATCCTCACCGAGAATTTCGAACTCGCCGACAACCTCAACCTCACGGGCACACCCGCATGGGTGATCGGCGACGCCGTCATCTCCGGCGCCGTCGGCCCCGAGCGGCTCGGCGAGGCGGTGGCCAATGTCCGCGCCTGCGGGCGCGCCGCATGCTGAGAGACGTGAATCCGGGCGCGCGCGCCGTCGCGTATAAAAACGCGCTTCATCACCCTTGGCCTTCGCGCATGGCGGTGGCATCACTGCGTTGATGACCACCTTTGCGACAACCGGAACGGCAGCGATCGGCGCCGCCGCGACAGCGGCGCCGGCGCGGCGCGTCGCCGACGTGATCATCCCGCTCGCTCTCGATACGGCCTACAGCTATGCCGTGCCCGCCGGAATGGCGCTCTCCCCCGGCGAGCAGGTGCGCGTGCCTTTCGGGCCGCGTCGCGAGGCGATCGGCGTGGTCTGGGGTCTGCGCGAGGGCGATCCGGGCAATCTCAAGCAGGTGATCGAACCCGCCGGCGGGCCGGTCTTCTCCGACAATCTGCGCAGCTTCCTCGACTGGGTGGCGCGCTGGACGCTCGCCCCGCGCGGCTCTGTGCTCGCCATGGCGCTCAAGCGCCCGGACGAGGAGCGCGGCGAAGCGATTCGCGTGGGCGTGCGGCTGGCCGGCCCGCCGCCGAAACGGGTGACGCCGGCGCGCAGCCGCGTCATCGCCGCCGCCGAGGGCGGGCTTCTGCACGCAAAGAGCGATCTCGCCCGCGCGGCGGGCGTCAGCGCCGGGGTGATCGACGGGCTCGTGGATGAGGGCACCCTCGAAACCTGCGCGATGCCGCCGGAAAACCTGTTTCCGCCACCCGATCCCGATCACGCGGTGACGCAGCTCGGCCCGGCCCAGGATGCCGCCGCGCGCAGCCTGCGCGAGGCCGTG
>PXAW01000008.1 GCA_003567055.1 Hyphomicrobiales bacterium | reverse complement strand
CATCGCTCGCCCGCGGCCCCGATCCGCGCCTTCCCGCACTCGGCTGGCGCGCTGTTGCGAAGGTGGAGGACGCGCCGGTGGGTGACGCGTCGGGCGATGATTACAAAGCCCATCGCATGGCCCACGGCATGCCCGAGGGGGGTGCCGATTATGCCTTCGGCGAGACCTTCCCGCACGAGGCGCTGATGGATCACAATGGCGGCGTGGATTTCGCCAAGGGATGCTATGTCGGCCAGGAAGTCGTGTCGCGCATGCAGCATCGCGGCACCGCGCGCACGCGTGTCGTGCCCGTCCAGGCGGTGGCGGGCGCCTTGCCCGGGCCGGGTGCCGAGATCACCGCTGCGGGCAAAGTGGTCGGGACCTGCGTCAGTACGGCGCAAGGCCGGGCCATGGCGAAATTGCGGCTCGATCGGGTCGCCGACGCGCTGGAAGCGGGTGCTGCGCTCGAATCGGGGGAGGCACGGCTTGCCTTGATTCAGCCTGATTGGCTGGGCATCACGCTCCCGGGCGTCGTTGCCGGAGCCGCCGGCGGGCTCGACAATGCCGGCTGACGGCGCTAAACGGTGGCGTCGTTAAGAATGCGTTGACCGTTTACGCGGCATTATCGCTACTCAGTCAGAGTTGCGTAACCATCGGATCAATTATGACCCTGAAATCGCGTTTTCGTCCGCTCAACCGCCATACACTTTCCGGAGCGCTGCTCGGCGCCGGCATCGCCACGGGCGCTTGTGCCGTGTCGGTCGTCCCCGCCCAGGCCCAGACGACCAATGTCTTCGCCGGCAGCTGGACCATGACGATCGGCGCCGAAGGCCGTGTCGTGCCCCAGTTCGAGGGTGCGAAGAACTACCGCATCCGCCCGATGCCGATCTTCTCCCTGCGCCGCTCGGGTGCGCCGAACCGGTTCCGTGCGCCCGATGACGGTATCCGCATCGGCCTCGTCGAGGTCGAGAATGTCCGTGTCGGCGCCGTCGGCAAGTTCCGCGGGCGTCGCGCGGAGAGCGATGCCGCTGCGCTGCAGGGGCTCGGCAATGTCGGCTTCACAGCCGAGATCGGCGGTTTCGCCGAGATCTGGGCCACGCAGAATTTCCGGCTGAGCGCCGAGATGCGCCACGGAATCGGTGGCCATACCGGCGTGCTCGCGGATGTCGGTGCCGATCTCGTCATGCGCCCCGACATGCAGTGGACGCTCTCGGTCGGCCCGCGCCTGGCCTGGTCGAATGCCGAATATAACCGTACCTATTTCGGCGTGAGCCGGGAGCAGCAGGCGGCCGGTTCCCGGCTGGCACTCTACTCGCCGGGTTCGGGCATCCGCTCGCTCGGCCTCGTCGGCTCCGCGAGCTACGCCGTCACGCCCGACTGGACCGTCCGGGCCTTCGCCCGCTACGACCGTCTCGCCGGTGATGTGCGCAAGTCGCCGCTGGTGCGTACGCATGGCTCGCCGAACCAGTTCTCCGCCGGCTTCGGTCTCTCCTATTCCTTCAACGCCGATATGCGCTGAGCGCGCCATGGCGCCCGGCCCGTCCCTGATCATGCACCCGGACGGGCTGGCCCGCTGCTGGTGGCCGGGCGAAGATCCGCTCTATGTCGGCTATCACGATACCGAATGGGGCGTGCCCGAGACGGATGGGCGCGCGCTGTTCGAGAAGCTCATCCTGGATGGTTTCCAGGCCGGCCTGTCCTGGATCACCATCCTGCGCAAGCGTGACGCCTTCCGCGCGGCCTTCGCCGGGTTCGACCCGCAGGTGATCGCCCGCTTCGACGAGGCGCGGGTCGCTGCCCTGATGAACGATGCCAGCATCGTGCGCCACCGCGCCAAGATCCTCGCCACCATCGCCGGAGCGCGCGCCTGGCTCGCCATCGAGGAGCGGGAGGGGTTTGCGCATTTCCTCTGGAAATTCGTCGATGGACGCCCGGCGCAGCCGCAATACGAGGCTCGTGAAACCGTGCCGACGCAGAATCCGCAATCGCAGGCCATGTCGCGCGCGCTCAAGGCGGAAGGCTTCGGTTTTTGCGGGCCGACCATCGTCTATGCCTTCATGCAGGCGGTGGGCATGACCAATGATCACCTCACGGGTTGCTTCCGCCACGCCCAATGCGCCGCGCTCGCCGATATCCGGATCGACAGGGCGCGCGCATGAGCCGCAAATCATCCGCATATGCGCCCCCGCGCGCCTGGCAGCGGATGCTGTCGGGGCGCCGGCTCGATCTGCTCGATCCTTCGCCGCTGGATATCGAGCTCGAAGACATCGCCCACGGCCTCGCCCGTGTCGCGCGCTGGAACGGGCAGACCCATGGCGTGCATATCTTCTCGGTGGCCCAGCATTCGCTGCTGGTGGAGGCGGTCGCCGGGGATATGGCGCAGGCGCTGACGCCGGGCGAGCGGCTCGGTATCCTCCTGCATGATGCGCCGGAATACGTCATCGGCGACATGATCTCGCCCTTCAAGGCGGTGATCGGCGATACCTACAAGCAGGTCGAGGCGCGGCTGATGGCGGCGATCCGCCTGCATTTCGGCCTCTCCGCCGCACCCTCACGGGCGCTCGCCGCGCTGATTAAGCGCGCCGACGGCGCCGCCGCCTTCCACGAGGCCGTTCGCCTCGCCGGCTTTGCGGAGGACGAAGCCGAGCGTTTCTTCGGCAAGCCCCGGACATTGTCTCCCGCGAGCGAGGAACTGCTCGCACCGCAGCCGATCGAGACGATGCAGCAACTTTTCGCGCAGCGCGTCGCGGCCTTGCAGGATGAGCGCGGCAGGTAAAGCGCGCGGCGAGGCATGTACGCGAATCGGCGACGAGAGCGGGGGCAGGTTGCGCGGCTGTCCGGATCCGGCATGGTCGCCGATGGCTGACCAGATCCGGTGCGCCAGATGGAACGCCGCTGCATATCTCCGCGCGTGTTTCTCACGGTGATCGCCCGGCAGTGCTGGAAATCATGGCCCATCCCGTGTATGGAAACGCGCGGGGCGTGCCGTATCAATCGAACCATCTGACGAGGAGCCCATGCTCAACAGCCTGGATATCGCGAAGGAGCCGTCGCAGACGCGCGTCGTCGTGGCCATGTCGGGCGGTGTCGATTCCTCCGTCGTCGCCGCGATGATGCAGCGCGAGGGCTATGACGTCATCGGCATCACGCTGCAGCTCTACGATCACGGCGCCGCCGTGCATCGCAAGGGCGCCTGCTGCGCCGGACAGGACATCCACGATGCCCGCCGCGTCTCGGAGATGCTCGGCATCCCGCATTACGTGCTCGATTACGAATCCCGCTTCCGCGAGGCGGTGATCGACAATTTCGCCGACAGCTATCTCGCCGGCGAGACGCCGATCCCCTGCGTCGAATGCAACCGCTCGATCAAGTTCCGGGATCTCCTCGCCACCGCGCAGGAGCTCGGCGCCGATGTGCTCGCCACAGGCCATTACGTCGCGAGCCGCGCGCTGCCTGATGGCCGGCGCGCGCTCTACCGCGCCCTCGACCCGTCGCGGGACCAGAGCTACTTCCTCTATGCAACGACGCCCGAACAGCTCGCCATGCTGCGCTTCCCGCTGGCCGAGCAGGAGAAGAGCGAGACGCGCGCGCTCGCCCGCGAGCTCGGGCTGGTCGTGGCCGAGAAGGCCGACAGCCAGGATATCTGCTTCGTGCCCAACGGCAATTACGCCGATGTCATCGCCAAGCTGAAGCCGCATGCGGCGGAGCCGGGGGATATCGTCCATCTCGACGGGCGCGTGCTCGGCCGCCATGAGGGGATCATCCATTACACGGTCGGCCAGCGCCGGGGCCTCGGCATCGCCGTGGGCGAGCCGCTCTTCGTCGTGGCGCTCGATGCCGATCGCGGGCGCGTCATCGTCGGCCCGCGCGAGGCGCTCGCCACCCGCAAGATCATCCTGCGCGATCTCAACTGGCTCGGCGACACGCCGCTTTCCCGGATCGGCGAGGCCGGTATCGAGATCTGCGCCCGCGTGCGCTCGACGCGCGCGCCCGGCCCGGCGATCCTGCGCATGAAGGACGGCGTGGCCGAGGTCGAGCTGCTCGTGGCCGAGGACGGGGTCTCGCCCGGCCAGGCCTGCGTCTTCTACGAGAGCGACGATCCGCGTGCGCGCGTGCTCGGCGGCGGCACCATCGCCACCCGCGTCGGCGCCCCGCGTCTCGACATGATCGGCGCCGAGCCCGCGAGCCGGATCGGCGCCGCCTGATCTGCACCGCGCCCAACCAACGGAAAAACGATGGCCGTCGCCTACGATCTCGAAGGACAGAAACGCGCCTACAAGCGCTGGGCCCCGTATTATGACCGGGTCTATCACAAGCTTCTCGCCGATGCGCATGCGAAGACGGCGCGCGCTGCCGCGAAGGCCGGGCCGGATATCCTCGAGATCGGCGTCGGCACCGGGCTGGTGCTGCCCTGGTATCCGCAGGGCACGCGGGTGATCGGCGTCGATCTCTCCTTCCACATGCTGGAGCGCGCCCGCGACAAGATCCGCTCCGGCGCGGCGCCGCAGGGGCGCCTCGTCGCCGCCATGGATGCCTGCCGGCTGGGTTTCGCCGATGAGAGCTTCGATGCGGTGGCCGTGCCTTTCGTCATCCCCCTCGTGCCCGATCCCGAAGCCGCGCTCGACGAGGCGATGCGGGTGCTCAAGCCCGGCGGCGAGATCGTGATCTCCTCCAAGCTCGGCTACGAGCGGGGCGCGAAGGCGAAGATCGAGGAATGGGTGGCGCCGCTCGTCAAGAAGGTGGGCTGGAGCGCGGCTTTCCGCATCGAGCGGATCGAGGCCTGGGCGAAGGCGCGCGGCGATGTCGAAGTGGCGGAAATCGCGCCGCTTTTCCCCGCCGGCTGGTTCAAGCTGATGCGTCTCGTCAAGCGCCGCTGAAAATCCGGAAATGAGTGCGCCGGCTCGCTTGACACCCCGCCGCGCGCTCCGTATATCCCCCGGGCCGGTGACGCGCGGCGGCAAAGCAAGCCGCGCGACGGGGCGGAGTAGCTCAGCAGGTTAGAGCAGAGGAATCATAATCCTTGTGTCGGGGGTTCAAGTCCCTCCTCCGCTACCACTTTTTCCCGGGTCAGAAAAGCAAGTCAGTTCAACAACTTGCGCAGACTCGGTTCCCCTCCTGTTTGTGACGTCTCATTGAGATGTATCAAAGGCGAAAAGCGGGAAACGGCACTGCCGGGAAGAAGGCTGATGCGTCATGCGTCCCTCATACCTCGCTCGCCATTCCGGTGGCCGCTATTATCTGCAGATGCGTGCCCGAGGCGTCGTCGCCCGTGAGCTCTCAATCCGGTTGATTCGTGCTAGCCTGAGGACATCAGATTCGTCTGTCGCGAGACAGCGTTTGTTAAGGTCGCTGGTTGGCATCAT
>PXAW01000067.1 GCA_003567055.1 Hyphomicrobiales bacterium | reverse complement strand
GGCTGCGCATCGCGGCAGAGCCAGAGATTGCTCTTGACGTTGGCGTTCATCACCTTGTCGAAGGCGCCGTCATCGATCTCCGCGAGCGGCCCGTAATAGGGGTTCACCGCCGCGTTGCAGACGAGGATGTCGATGCCGCCAAAGGCCTCGACCGTGCCCGCGATCAGTGCGGTGACTTCCTCGCGCCGGGAGATGTTGCAGGGCAGGACGATCGCCTCGCCGCCGCGCTCACGGATCTCCTGCGCCACCGGCTCGCAGGCTTCGCGCTTGCGCGAGGAGATCACCACCTTCGCGCCGAGATCGGCCATGGTGATGGCGATGGCGCGCCCGATCCCCTTGCTGGAGCCGGTGATGATCGCGCGTTTGCCCGTCAGATCGAAGGGGTGGCGCGCGCTCATGCCGCGCCTCGCGGACGCTGCTGCATGTGCTTCTTGAGTTCGAGCTTGGCCACCGTCTCGCGATGCACCTCGTCCGGCCCGTCGGCGAGGCGCAGGATGCGCGAGCGGGCATAGGCATAGGCGAGGTGGAAATCCTGGGCGACACCGCCGCCGCCGCAGACCTGGATGGCGCGGTCGATCACCTTCTGCGCCATGTTGGGGCCGACCACCTTGATCATGGCGATCTCGGCCCGCGCGGCCTTGTTGCCGACCGCATCCATCATCTTCGCCGCATGCAGCGTCAGCAGGCGCGCCTGGTCGATCTCCATGCGCGATTCCGCGATCCAGTGGCGGGTGACGCCGTGATCGGCGATGGCGCGCCCGAAGGTCTCGCGCGACAGGGCGCGCTTGATCATGGTCTCGAGCGCGCGCTCGGCCACACCGATGGCGCGCATGCAATGGTGGATGCGCCCCGGCCCGAGGCGCCCCTGGGCGATCTCGAAGCCACGCCCCTCGCCGAGCAGGATGTTGGAGGCGGGGACGCGGACATTGTCGAAAGTCACTTCCGCATGGCCGTGGGGCGCGTCGTCATAGCCGAACACCGTCAGCGCGCGTTCGACGGTGACGCCGGGCGTGTCCATCGGCACGAGGATCATGGATTGCTGCTTGTGCTTTTCGGCATCCGGATCGGTCTTGCCCATCAGGATGGCGATCTTGCAGCGCGGATCCATCGCCCCGGAGGTCCACCATTTGCGCCCGTTGATGACGTAATCATCGCCGTCGCGGCTGATCAGGGTGCGGATATTGGTGGCGTCGGACGAGGCGACATCGGGTTCCGTCATGGCGAAGCAGGAGCGGATCTCGCCGGCGAGCAGGGGCTCGAGCCAGGCCTTCTTCTGCTCCGGCGTGCCGTAGCGCACGATCGTCTCCATATTGCCGGTATCGGGGGCCGAGCAGTTGAAGGGCTCGGGCCCGATCGGCGAGCGGCCCATGACTTCGCAGATATGGGCGTATTCGTAATTGGTCAGGCTGTCGGGATATTCGCGCTTGGGCAGGAACAGGTTCCACAGTCCCTGCGCCTTCGCCTTCGCCTTCAGCTCCTCCATGATCGGTGGTGCGCTCCAGCGCGAGGGCGCGGCAGCGAGCTGTTCCTCGAAGACGCTCTCCGCCGGATAGACGTGCTCTTCCATGAACGCGATCACGCGCTCGCGCAATTCGCGTGCCCGCGCGGAAAACAGCGCGTCTTCCATCATTCCCGAATCCCCCGTCATAGGTCCCCCGTTTCGCTCATTCCCCGATCACGCCGCCGAGATCGGCAAGGCGTGTGGTGTAGTGGTCGGTATCGCCGAACAGCTTCTCGATCATGGTCGCACGCTTGAAGGAGTGTGCCACCTTGTATTCCATGGTGACCGCCACCCCGCCATGCAGCTGCACCGCGTTTTGGCCGACGAAGCGGCAGGAATTCCCGATCTGCACCTTGGCCGCCGCGATGGCGCGGGCGCGCTCGCGGGCATCTTCCTCCTGCACCATCATCGAGGCGAACATGGCCATGGAGCGCGCCTGTTCGAGCGCGATGAACATGTCCGCTGCCGCGTGCTGGAGCACCTGGAAGCTGCCGATATGGGTGCCGAACTGGTTGCGGACCTTCATGTAGTCGATCGTCGCCTCGTGCATGTCCGCCATCACCCCGACGGATTCCGCGCACAGGGCCGCGATGGCTTCCTCGATGACGCGCGCGATCACGGGGAAGGCCTCGTCGCGGGTGCCGATCAGGGCCGAGGCCGGGATGCGGACATTGTCGAACGTGACTTCCGCCCCGCGTGCCCCGTCCTGCGTGGCGTAGCCGCGCCGGCTCACGCCCTCCGCCTTCGCATCGACGAGGAAGAGCGAGATGCCCGCCTCGTCGCGCTGGTTGCCGGAGGTGCGCGCCGAGACGATCAGCCGATCGGCGCTGTCGCCGGAGAGCACCAGCCCCTTCTCGCCGGAAATGACGTAATGCTCGCCATCCGCGCGGGCCATGGTGGCGACGTCGTGGAGGTCATAGCGTGCCTGGCGCTCGTGATGGGCGAAGGCGTAGAGCTTCTCGCCGCCGGCAATGGCGGCGATGTGTTCGGCGCGCTGCCCGGACGATCCGGCCCGGCGCAGGATGCCGCCGGCGAGGATCACGCTGGCGAGAAAGGGCTCGACCACGAGGGCGCGCCCGAAGGCCTCCATCACGATCATGGTCTCGACCGGGCCGCCACCCATCCCGCCGTCATCCTCGGAGAAGGGCAGGGCCAGCAGGCCCATTTCGGCGAAGGCGCTCCAGATCTCGCGGTCGAAACCCTCGGGCGAATCGGAGATCCTGCGGCGCGTGTCGAAATCGTAGCGCGCGCCGAGCAGCTTCTCGACGCTGTCCTTGAGCATGCGTTGTTCGTCGTTGAGATCGAAATCCATGACCTGTCCTCAGAGCCCGAGTATCGCTTTGGCGATGATGTTCTTCTGAATCTCGTTCGAGCCGCCGTAGATCGAGACCTTGCGGGTGTTGAAATAGTTGGGTGCGATCATTTGCGCCCATTCCGGCCCGATCGGAGGCTCGTTGCGGCCCTCTTCCTCGGGGGTGAAGGGCAGGGCGTAGGGGCCGACCACGTCGAGCAGAAGCTCCGTTGTCGCCTGCTGGATCTGCGAGCCCTTGATCTTGAGGATCGAGGAAGCCGGGTCCGGCTTGTCGGAGGGGCGGTTGCGCGCCTCTGCGACGACGCGCAGCTGCGTCATCTCCAGCGCCTTGAGCTCGACTTCGAGAGCCGCGAGCTTCTCGCGGAAGCGCGGGTTCTCGATCAGCGGACGCTCGCCCGCCTTCTCGGCGCTGGCGAGGCGGCGGATGCGGCGCACGCGCTCTTTCGAGATGCCGATCCGGGCGATGCCGGTACGCTCGTTGCCGAGCAGGAACTTGGCGTAGTCCCAGCCCTTGTTTTCCTCGCCGACGAGGTTCTCGGCGGGCACCTTCACATCGTCGAAGAAGATTTCGTTGACCTCAAACCCGCCGTCCAGCGTCTGGATCGGGCGCAGCGTAACGCCGGGGGATTTCATGTCGATGAGCAGGAAGGAGATGCCCATCTGCTTCTTGGGCGCATCCGGGTTGGTGCGCACCAGGCAGAAGATCCAGTCGGCATGCTGGCCGAGCGTGGTCCAGGTCTTCTGGCCATTGACGATGTAATGATCGCCCTCGCGCACGGCGCGGGTCTTCAGCGAGGCGAGATCGGAACCGGCGCCGGGCTCGGAGAAGCCCTGGCACCACCAGTCATCCATGTTGCGGATGCGCGGCAGGAAGTAATCCTTCTGCTTCTGGTTGCCGAATGTGTAGATCACCGGCCCGACCATGCTGACGCCGAAGGAGAGCGGCTCGGGGGCGGGTGCGGCGAGGAGTTCCTCGCGGAAGATGTATTGCTGCACCGGGTCCCAGTCGGTACCGCCATATTCCACCGGCCAGTGCGGCGCAGCCCATCCCTTCGCATTGAGGATGCGCATCCAGGTGACCATGTCGTCGCGCGAGAAATGCTTGCCCAGCGTCAGCTTGGTGCGGATCGATTCCGGCAGGTTCTCGCGGAAGAAGGCGCGGACCTCGTCGCGAAAGGCGATCTCTTCCGGGGTGAATCTCAGATCCATGCTTGGCTCCCTCGCGCCGGCAAGACCCGCCCGCTCCATCAGGCCGAAGCATGCGGCTGCGGGTCGTGACTTGCAATTCGTCTATATTTCGCATAGCAAAACCATGTTTTGCAGTGCGTTCGAAACTAGGAAGGCGGTCTGCGCTTGTCAACGCGACATCGCGCAATCACATCGGGAGTGTTCGCCCAATCCGCGTTTTCGCAAATTCCGCGCACGCGAAAGAGCCGGCTTCGGCATAGTGCCGCGAGGAAACCGGTCAGATTCTGCGACAGAAGCGCCCGCGCGACGGGCGCCGTTTCGAGGAGGATATCATGCGCGAGGCCGTCATCGTCTCCACCGCCCGTACGCCGATCGGCAAGGCCTATCGCGGCGCCTTCAACGACACCCAGGCCCAGACGCTCGGCGGCCATGCCATCGCGCAGGCCGTGGCGCGCGCCGGTATCGATCCGGGCACGATCGACGACGTGATCATGGGCGCGGCGCTCCAGCAGGGCTCGACCGGCTACAACATCGCCCGCCAGAGCGCGCTCGCCGCCGGCTTGCCGGTGAGCGTCGCCGGCATGTCGCTGGATCGCCAATGCGCCTCCGGCCTGATGGCGATCGCGACCGCCGCCAAGCAGATCGTCGCGGACGGCATGACGACGGCCGTGGGCGGCGGGCTCGAATCGATCTCGCTCGTCCAGAACGACAAGGCCAACCGCTTCCGCGCGCAGGATCCTGCCCTGCTCGAGCGCGTGCCGCATATCTATATGGGCATGCTGGAAACCGCCGAGATCGTCGCCAAACGCTACGGCGTCTCGCGTGAGGCGCAGGACGAATACGCATTGCAATCGCAACAGCGCACCGCGCAGGCGCAGGCAGAGGGGCGCTTCGATACCGAGATCGCGCCGCTGCCCTCCAGCATGATTGTCACCGACAAGGCGACCGGCGAGACCTCGCGCCGCGATGTGACGCTTGAGCGCGACGAGGGCAACCGCCCGCAGACGGTGCTGGCCGATCTCGCCAAGCTGCAGCCGGTCTTCAAGGACGGGCAGGTAATCGCGGAAGGCGGCTTCATCACCGCCGGCAACGCCTCGCAGCTCTCCGACGGCGCAAGCGCCAGCGTGCTGATGGAGGCGCGCGAGGCCGAAAAGCGCGGGCTGACGCCGCTCGGGGCCTATCGCGGCATGGCCGTGGCGGGTTGCGAGCCCGACGAAATGGGCATCGGCCCGGTCTTCGCCGTGCCCAAACTGTTGAAGCAGCACGGGCTCAGCGTGGATGACATCGGCATCTGGGAACTCAACGAGGCTTTCGCCGTGCAGGTTCTGTATTGCCGCGACAGGCTCGGCATCCCCAATG
>PXAW01000154.1 GCA_003567055.1 Hyphomicrobiales bacterium | reverse complement strand
TTCTGCGGTTCCGTTTCTCGATTCGACCGGTGCGCACATGATCGAAGGGCTCGCCCGCAAGGCGCGAAGCCGCAGGGTCGAACTCTGGCTCACCGGCACCAGCCGGCCCATGCGCCGGGAATTGCTGATGCACGGCCTGAAGAAACCGCTGGTGCGCCACGCGGCGAGTGTCGATCATGCGCTTGCGACCCTGAACCGTCGGGAAGCACCTGCATCTGTACCCGCACCCGCGACCGGCGCCTGATCTGATGGCGATCGGCGGAATCCATCGCGAGCGCCACAGATCCCGCCCCACAGATGAGGCTTGCACCCAAGCCCGGGCATCCCCCGATGCGGGGACACGTCGTCATGGAAATTCAGGCCGCCGCATGCGCGCCACCTGAGCGCCGGGTGCGGCTGCTGCGCGTTTCGCCATCCGCATCGGCGCCCTCGCCTTGTGCCACATCCATGGCGGGAAGGGCGTTCATGACGCGCGAGGCCGGCAGCGTCATGATCACCTCGGTGCCCTCGCGCGGCGCCGATGTCAGCTTGAAATGCCCGCCATGCATTTCCACGAGGCCCTTCACGATCGGCAGGCCGAGCCCGGAGCCCTGCTCGGCGGTCTTGAGCGCCCAGGTCCCGCGCCCGAAGGACGACATGATGATCGGTATCTCCTCCGGCGGAATGCCGGGGCCGTTGTCGCGGATCGAGACATATTGCCCGCCCGACGAGGTCCAGCCCGCCTTGATCACGATCTCGCCGCCGGGCGGGGTGAATTTCACCGCGTTGGAGAGAATATTGAGGATGATCTGGCGCATCGCGCGCTCATCCGCCCAGATACGCGGCAGGGTCGGATCGATCATCGCCTTGATGGTCTGTTCCTTGGCGCGCGAGCGCAGGTTCATCATGTGGCGGCAATCATCGATCATGTAGGACAGCAGCAACGCCTCCTCGTTGAGCTCGTAGCGCCCCGCCTCGATGCGCGACAGGTCGAGGATCTCGTTGATCAGGTTGAGCAGGTGCTGGCCGCTGGAATGGATGTCGGCGGAATAATCCTTATAGGTCTTGTTGCTGTGCTCGCCGAAGACCTCGTCCTTCATCACCTCGGAAAAGCCGAGAATGGCGTTGAGCGGCGTGCGCAGTTCGTGGCTCATCGTGGCGAGGAAGCGCGACTTGGCCAGATTGGCCTCCTCGGCCCGCCGGCGCGCTTCGTCGGAATTGGCCTTGGCCTCCTCCAGCTCGAAGAACAGCTTGTCCTTTTCCGCCCGCGAACGCAGCGTCGCGAGCGCGCTCGAATAGAGCCGGCGCGCGAGGAAGACGAAAAAGATCTGCGCGCTGATCGTCATCGCCGCCATCATCGCGGCATCGACATTGCGCACGGTCATCGCATGAGCGAGCACCGCGACCGAGAGCGGCAGCAGACCGGCATAGACCGCTGCCGGCAGCGTCGCCGAGAGCATCGCCGTCACGGCGGAGGCCATCAGCGTGACGAACAGGACGAAACTGTCGGAACCCGGTGCCGGAGCATTCGCCAGCGCCTGCACCAGCAGCGCCCAGGAGGCGCCCTGCAACGCTTCGCCGATGACGAAGACGCGGTGCCAGTAGCCGAGCCGGGTATCGTCCTCGCCCTGGCGCAGGAGCCGGCGCGAGAGCATCACCATCAGCCCGATGGTCAGGGCGATGACGCCGAAGAGCAATCCCGCCGTTTCGAGCGGCAGCCAGAACGAGGCGACGGCCCCGCCGGCTGCGGCGAGAACGAAGAGCGGGATGGCCGCACCGGTACGATATTGTGCGAAAAGCCGCAGGAATTCGAGCTCGAAAGAGCGCTCCAGACCGACTGCGGAGGTCAGCCGCTCGCGTGCCGCGCGCATGTTGTGCGCGGCCTTGCGACGCCGCTGTGCGTCGCCATCAAAGGATGCGGTTTCCGGCGGTGTTGCCGTCACCGTCTCTCTGCTCATGCAAAAAACCAGTACCGTTAACGGTTTACGCAGCGATTCGCGTTATGACATTCGCCAGCATGCGCAGAATTCGTTAATGTCGGCCTCATGATCATCGACCCGCAGCAAAAAAAATCCGATCGCGCCTATGCCCTGCGCCGGCGGGCCGGCCGGCGCGCGCGCCGGCGCATGATGCGCAATCTCTCGGCGCGCGGGCGTCCGGGCTCACGCCGGCTGCTCGCCCTGATGGCGCTCGCGATCGGCGCCATCGTGATCTATCTGCTCGCCGTCGATCGTGGCAGCGAGGCCGTGCTCGGCCATGCCACCGCCCTGCGCGGCGATGTCGTCGCGGTCGCGGGAACCAGCTACCGGCTGGCAGGTATCGCCGCACCGCCGCCGGAGATGTTCTGTCGCCGGGACGATCTCGATTACCGCTGCGGCGCGGCGGCGCGCGATGCCCTCGCCGCCCTGATCGACGATGATCCGGTGCGCTGCGTGCCGGGCGATACGCGGCGCGGCGGCATCACCGTGGCGCGCTGTTTCGTCGACGGGCGCGACCTCGCCGGCGCGATGGTGCTCGCCGGCCATGCATTGACGGGCGAAACCTATCGCAACGAGGAGGTCGAGGCCCGGGCCGAGAAGCGCGGCATGTGGTCGGGCAGCTTCGACGAGAACGCGATCCGCGCCCGGCTGAACTGAATCCGCCCCTCCCCAATGCCGCAACGGAACCCGTACGCCGTCAACCGCGTTATCCGCCCGACACCGAAACGATGCCGGGCACGACGTGCCGGAATTCGCGGCGGTTCCGAGACCCCCTCCAGGGTCACATTGAGAGACCCCCTCTTTACCTCCAGGCCCGGCATGTCCGGGCCTTTTTTCTCTTGGTGCGCCCGGCAGGTCCGGGCCTTTTTCTTGACGCGCCCGGCGATTGACCCCACGCCGACGCTGTGCTCCCCTCCTTCGAAACGGGGGTAACCGATGAAGCTCTATGATGGCGGGCGTGCACCCAATCCGAGACGGGTGCGCATCTATCTGGCGGAAAAGGACATCGAGGTGGCGACGCAGCCCGTCGATATCGGGGCGCTGGCGCAGCGCTCACCGGAATTCACGGCACTCAATCCGATGCAGCGCACACCCGTCCTCGTGCTCGACGATGGCGCCGTGATCGCCGAATCGATCGCCATCTGCCGCTATTTCGAGGAGCTCTTCCCCAAGCCGTCGCTCTTCGGCACCGGCGCCCTGGAGCGCGCGCAGGTGGAGATGTGGCAAAGGCGGGTGGAATTCGGTCTGCTCAATACGGTCGCAGCCGTATTCCGCCACCTGCATCCCGCCATGGCCGAGATGGAACTGCCGCAGGTCCCGGAATGGGGGGAGGCCAACAAGCCGAAGGTGAAGGAGTTTCTCGCCCTTCTGGACGAGCGGCTCGCCAAGACCGAATTCCTCGCGGGCGATTTCAGCATCGCCGACATCACCGGTCTCGTGGCACTCGATTTCATGAAACCGGCGAAGCTTTCCGTCCCGGAGGAATTCACCCATGTCAGGCGCTGGCACGGCGCCCTCAAGGCGCGCCCGAGTGCCGCCGCCTGAGCCGCGTCGATCGGTGCCGGCGGCGCAGATCCCGGCATCGGGCGATCTCGACATCGTGATCGGACAGTTGCGCGCCTGCCGCATCTGCCGCGATACGCCCCGGTTCGGCCCTCCCCTGCCGCATGATCCGCGCCCGATCATCCAGGCGGATCCCCGCGCACGCATCCTGATCGCGAGCCAGGCGCCGGGCAAGCGCGCCCATGTCAGGGGCCTGCCTTTCTACGATCCCTCGGGCGTGCGGCTGCGGGACTGGCTCGGCCTCGACGAGGCGCAGTTCTACGATCCCGCCCGCATCGCCATCGTGCCGATGGGCCATTGCTTTCCGGGCTACGATGCCAAGGGCGGGGATCTGCCGCCGCGCCGCGAATGCGCGCCCGCCTGGCGTGAGCCCGTGCTGAGCCGGCTGCCGCGGCTCGCCCTGATCCTGACCATCGGCATCCATGCCCAGCGCTATCATCTCGGCAAGTCGATGGGCGCGAGCCTGACGGAGACCGTGCGGAACTGGCGTGCGCTGTATCAGCGCCCGGAGAGTCCGCCTATCCTGCCGCTGCCGCATCCGTCCTGGCGCAACAATGCGTGGCTGCGCAAAAACCCGTGGTTCGAAGCCGAGCTTTTGCCCATCCTGCGGGAAGATGTCGCGGCGCTCATGGCTGATGCCGCGCGCGAGGAGGAAAACCGATGAGCGAACCCGTGATCACCAGCACACGCGAGGATGCCGTCGCGATCATCACCCTGAACCGCCCGGCGCGTCTCAATGCCCTGACATCGCAGATGCATCTGGAACTGCGCGCAGCGCTCGCCGAGCACGCGGCGGACGAGAGCGTGCGCGTCGTCATGCTGACCGGTGCGGGCCGTGCCTTCTGTGCCGGCCAGGATCTCACCGCCGAGATGCCGCTCGGCCCGGACGGGCGCGCCGATCTGGAAGAGACGCTCCTGCGCGAATACAATCCGCTCGTCCTGACACTTGCCGATTATCCCAAACTCACCATCGCCGCACTGAACGGGCCGGCAGCGGGGGCGGCGGCGAATATCGCGCTCGCCTGCGATGTCGCGATCGCGGCGCAGTCGGCGAATTTGCAGCAGGCCTTCGCAAAGATCGCGCTCGTCCCCGATGCGGGCGGGACCTGGATCCTGCCGCGACTCGTCGGCCCCAAACGCGCACTCGCCCTGATGCTCACCGCCGAGCCGGTTCCCGCCGGGGAGGCCTTGCGCATGGGGCTCGTGGCCAAGGTCTTTCCCGATGAGAGTTTCGCAGCCGATGCGCGGGCCTTCGCGCAGAGCCTCGCCGCCGGCGCGCCGCTCGCGCAGCAGGCCATGAAACAGGCCGTGCGCGAGAGCCTCGACAACGATCTCGCGAGCCAACTCAATCTCGAGGCCCGGCTGCAGGCGAAACTGGGCCGCAGTGATGATTTCGAGGAGGGTGTCACCGCCTTCCGCGAAAAACGCGCACCGGCCTTCACCGGGCGCTGAGCCGCCCGGCCTACGGGTTCGCCTGAAGTTCCGCCCGAAGTTCCGCCTGAAGTTCGCCCATACCCATCCCCGATCAGCGCAATACGCGTTGCCGGGCTCGTTGCCGGCTGCTTCAATCCGTCCACCAGAGACAGCGGCCACGCCGCCGATCACAAAGAAAACGATAATCGGATTCCCGCGTGGTTGCGCCAATTCCGGCTTCTTGCCGGACGGAGAGCGCCGATGATGGACCATGCCCCCAAAACTGCAAGCGGGACCACTGCGCGTGCGGATGCCGCGCGCCACCCCCTCGATCCCCTCTCGCCGGACGAGATCAGCGCCGTCACCGCGCTGGTGAGCGCGCGCTTCGGCGACGGCCCGCCGCTGCGCTTCGAGCGCATCGAAGTGAAGGAGCCCG
>PXAW01000129.1 GCA_003567055.1 Hyphomicrobiales bacterium | reverse complement strand
GCCCGCGACGTCCCGCCGGGATTGCTGCTGCTCGGCCAGATGAAGGGGCGCGTCCTGCCCGTGGCCACATCACGCTTCGCCACGCAGCTCATTCAGGCTCTGGGCGAATGAGCGCAGACCCGCCTCCGACGAGAGGCGCCGGCCGGGTGCCTTTCACCGGCTGTCCCGGACCCGCCCGAGGCATGGCACGCGGAAACATCCTCGCAGCGCGGGCTCCAAGAAATTGCAGATACTTTTGGGAAATGGTGGAGCTGAGGGGATTTGAACCCCTGACCTCTGCAGTGCGATTGCAGCGCTCTCCCAACTGAGCTACAGCCCCTGACCGGCGCGGCTTGCGCCGCCGGTTGGTGTGGCGGTGATAAGCGCGTGTGCGGCGTCTGTCAATCGCGATTGCGCGCGGAATTTCGCCCGCGCGCAGGCTTTTTCGACGACGCCGCCAGCCCCCTCAGCCGCGCAGGGTGCCACCCGTCTTGCGGGCGACTTCCGCGACGATTTTCTGGGACACCGCCTCGATCTCGGGATCGGTCAGCGTCTTCTGTGACGGCTGCAGCGTCACCGCGATCGCCACCGATTTACGGCCCTCGCCGACATGCTCGCCCTCATAGACGTCGAATACCTCGACCCCGGTGACGAGATTGCGCTCCGCGCCCTGCGCCGCGCGCAGGATGTCGGCAGCGGCGACGTCACGATCGACCACGAAGGCGAAATCGCGGGTCAGCGGCTGGAACTCGGAGAGTTCGAGCTTCGCGCGCGCCTTGGTCGGCTTCGCCTTCGGCGCGGGGATGGCGTCGAGGGAAATCTCGAAGGCGACGAGCGGCCCCTTCACGTCGAGGGTCTTGAGCGTGGCGGGGTGCAATTCGCCAAAATGGCCGATCACGTTCTTCGGCCCGAACTGCATGCGCCCGCATCGGCCCGGATGCAGGTAATCGGGGCCGCCCGGCACGATCTGGAGCTTGTCGACCGCGACACCGAGGGTGGCCAGCAGCGACAGCGCATCCGCCTTGGCGTCGAAAACGTCAACCGTGCGTGCGCCACCATCCCAATGCCGGCCGGCACCTTGCGGCCGCGCCGTGCCCCGGCGAATGCCGGCGGCGCGCATCTTCTGGCCTTCCGGCGTATCATCCTCGAAACATTGGCCGACTTCGAACAGGGCGACGTCGCCGAAACCGCGATCGGCATTGCGCTGGGCCGCGCGCAGGAGCCCCGGCAACAGGCTCGGGCGCATGTCGGAGAGTTCGGCGGCGATCGGATTGGCCAGCGCGAGCAGGTCATGCCCGCCACCGAAGGCGATCGCATCCTCGCGCGAGATGAAGGACCAGGTCACCGCTTCCGACAGCCCCCGCGTGGCGAGCGCCCTGCGCGCCTGGCTGGTGCGCTTTTGCAGCAATGTCAGCAGCGGCTTGACCACGCTCGCCTCGATCCGCCCGAGCGGCACCGGTTCGATGCGATCGAGCCCGGCAATGCGCACGATCTCCTCGACGAGATCGGCCTTGCCCTCGATATCCGGACGCCAGGACGGCGGCAGCACCTTGACCTCCTCGCCCGCGCCGGAAATGTGGAAGCCGAGCTGCTCGAGGATCGCATGCGCCTCGGCCTTGGGCAGATCGAGGCCGGAAAGGCGCTTCGTCTCGGCAAAGGGGAAGCTGATGATGCGGCTGGGATCGGGGATCGTGCCGGCGAGATGCGTCTTCGAGACCTGTCCCCCGCACAGATCCACCACCAGCTGCGCGGCGAGATCGAGCCCCGGCAGGGTGTAATTGGGATCGACGCCGCGCTCGAAGCGATAGCGCGCATCGGTGATGATGCCGAGCTTGCGCCCGGTCTGGGCGACGTTGAGCGGATCCCACAGGGCCGATTCGATCAGCACGTCGGTCGTCGTCTCGTCGCAGCCCGAATGCTCGCCGCCCATGATGCCGGCCAGCGATTCCGGGCCGTTTTCATCGGCGATCACCACCATGGTGGAATCGAGCGTATAGGTCTTGCCGTCGAGCGCGAGCAGCTCCTCGCCGTCGCGCGCCTTGCGCACCACGAGTTCGCCCTTCACCTTCGCCGCATCGAAGACGTGCAGCGGACGCCCGCGATCATGGGTGACGTAATTGGTGATGTCGACGAGCGCATTGATCGGGCGCAGGCCGATGGCGCGCAGGCGACGCTGCATCCATTCCGGGCTCGGGCCGTTCTTCACGCCACGCACCAGACGCAGGGCGAAAGCCGGGCACAGATGCGCCTCGCCGGGCAGATCGAGGCGCACGCCGATCGGGCTCTCGCCTTCGCTGGCCGGCTGGGTGACCTGCTCCTGGCGCAGGGTGCCCAGCCCCGCCGCCGCGAGATCGCGGGCGATGCCGCGGATCGCCGTGCAATCGGGGCGGTTCGGCGTCAGGCTGATCTCGATCACCGGATCGTCGAGCTTCGCATAGGTGGCGTAGAGCGCGCCCACGGGCGCGTCCTGCGGCAGATCGATGATGCCGTCGTGATCCTCGGAGAGTTCGAGCTCGGCCTCCGAGCAGAGCATGCCGGCGCTCTCGACGCCCCGGATGACGCCGACGCCCAGCGTGATGTTCTTGCCGGGAATGTAGGTGCCCGGCGGCGCGAACACGCTCTTCATGCCCGTGCGCGCATTCGGCGCGCCGCAGACCACCTGGATCGGATCACCCTCCCCCGTATCGACCTTGCACACGCGCAGCCGATCCGCATCGGGATGCTGCGTGGCCTCGATCACGGAGGCGATGCGATAGGCGGCGAGTTCCTGCGCCTTGTCGGTGACGCCCTCGACCTCGAGCCCGATGGCATCGAGCGCAGCCACGATCTCGCCCAGCGTCGCCTGCGTCTCGAGATGATCCTTCAGCCAGGACAGGGTGAATTTCATTTTTCTTTCCTCTCGGCAGTCGCCTCTGTTCGGCTTGAAACGCAGTACGAAACAATGACGACGCTCGAAGCGACGGGCGCCGTCGCCATTTTCGCAAGGTCGCAGGAAGAGAAGCGTGATCCGGGCACGGGAGCGTCCTCAGGGAATGAGCAGTTGCTGGATCGCCATCACTGTTCGACGGGAGCGCGCGCCCCGGGGGCTTTCTCGCCCCGCAGAATGCTCGCGACGCTGATGTCTTCATCAATGGCGGGCCAGTGAATGCCCATCGGCATCAGTTCCACCTCAGCCAGAGCGGGCGCAGGCGCGGATGACAGGCGCGGGTACCACCACAGGGGAGCGGCGAGCTTGCGCCCGTCGGCGAGCGTCACGTGCAGGAAGGCGTCGTCGCAATGGGCCGCGACCGGGCGCGCATCTTCGACTTCAATTTCCAAAGTAGCCATTCCAGGCCTCCATGAACGCGCCGCGATGCTCGCGGGTCTTGCGTATGATCTCACCCAGTTCACGCGCATTGTACCCCAGATTGACGGCGACCGAGACATCGTTCAGCCAGAGCTTTGCTTCCTTGCCGTCCTTGACCACGTGGATATGGGCCGGCTCGAATCCATCCGCCGAATAGAAGAAGAACCTATACCCCTTCCAGCGCAGCAGTGTCGGCATCAGCACCTCGCTTGTCGGTCATCACTCCGGCACATCACGACGACAATCCCCCGGCCAGCGTCGGCAGGTCGAGGGGGCGGAAGCCGTAATGCTGCAGCCAGCGGATATCGGCCTCGAAGAACGGGCGCAGATCCGGCATGCCGTATTTCAGCATGGCGATGCGGTCGATGCCGAGCCCCCAGGCAAAGCCCTGATACTCGTCCGGATCGAGCCCGCAATTGCGCAGCACATTGGGATGCACCATGCCGCAGCCCAGAATCTCGAGCCAGTCCTCGCCCTCGCCGAAGCGGATCTCGCCACCCTTGCGCGAGCACTGGATATCCACCTCGGCGGAGGGCTCGGTGAAGGGGAAGAACGAGGGGCGAAAGCGCATCTTGACCTCGTCCACCTCGAAGAAGGCCTTGCAGAATTCCTGCAACACCCATTTCATGTGGCCGATATGGGCTTTTTTATCGATCACCAGCCCCTCGACCTGATGGAACATCGGGGTGTGGGTCTGGTCGGAATCGTGGCGATAGGTGCGCCCGGGAATGATCACGCGGATCGGCGGCTTTTGCGCCGTCATGGTGCGGATCTGGACCGGGCTGGTATGGGTGCGCAGCACCTTGCGTGCGCCGGTCGCGTCCGGCTGCATGAAGAACGTGTCGTGCATCTCCCGCGCGGGATGGCCCTCGGGGAAGTTGAGCGCGGTGAAATTCAGATAATCCGTCTCGATATCGGGGCCTTCCGCGACGGAGAAACCCATATCGGCGAAGATCGCGGTCAACTCGTCGATGACCTGGCTGATCGGATGGATGCGCCCGCGCGTCTCGGGCCCCTCGCGCACAGGCAGGGTGACATCGACCCGCTCGGCGGCAAGCCGCGCTTCGAGCGCTGCGCCGGCGAGTGCCTCGCGGCGGGCATTGATCGCCTGCTGGACGGTGTCGCGCAGCCCGTTGATCACGGGGCCCTGCGCCTTGCGCTCCTCCGGCGTCATGCCGCCGAGCGATTTGAGCAGATCGGAGATCGTGCCCTTCTTGCCCAGAGCGGCGACGCGCAGCTGTTCGAGCGCCGTCTCGTCTTCGGCATCGGCGATGCGGGCGAGCAGATCGCCCTCGAGCTGTTTGAGATCGGTCATCGGTCCCTCTGATGATGCGCCGGGAGATCAAGCGCGCGGCGCGGGGACCGTCAAGCCCGAAACCACGCCACGACGCGCAAAGCGTCGAAAAAATCGACGCCGCCGCCGGAAATGGCCTCACAGGGCTGGGCGGACCCATGCGAAATGGTTTCGCATGGGTCATGAGCGGTGAAACGCCTTATGCGGCCTGCTGCGCCGGCAGCGCCGCCTTCGCCTGATCGACGAGGGCGGTGAAGGCCGCCGGCTCGTGGATGGCGAGGTCGGACAGGACCTTGCGATCGACCGTGATGCCAGCCTTGTTGAGGCCGTCGATAAATCGCGAATAGGTCAGGCCGTGTTCACGCACGGCGGCGTTCAGGCGCTGGATCCACAGGGCGCGGAAGGTGCGCTTCTTCGCCTTGCGATCGCGATAGGCGTATTGCATGGAGCGATCGACGGCGGCCTTGGCCGTGCGGATCGTGTTCTTGCGGCGGCCGTAGAAACCCTTGGCGAGCTTCAGGACCTTCTTGTGCTTGGCGTGGGCGGTAACGCCCCTCTTGACGCGAGCCATGATGGTTCTCCGTGTAGCGTGTCGTGATGATCAGCGGGAATTGGGCAGGAAATACTTGCGCACGTTGCGGGCATCGCCCTCGAACATGACCGCAGTACCGCGCTGGTCGCGGATCTGCTTCTTCGTCCGCTTGATCATTCCGTGCTGCTTGCCGGCCTGGGTGCGGATCACCTTGCCGGTACCGGAGAG
>PXAW01000146.1 GCA_003567055.1 Hyphomicrobiales bacterium | reverse complement strand
TTCGCTTGTCCATGCCGGTCAGCCGCCCCCTGCCATCGTCCGGTTCATGTCTGATCCTCCTGCCCGTTCGGGCTCTTGCGCTGGTCCAGCGCCTTCAGCCGCTCATACTCTTCAACCGCCATCACCACGACGACGGGGCGCCCATGCTTGGCGACCGCCACCGGTTCGGCGCGGGCGAGGTCGATCAACCGTCCGAAGCCGTACTTTGCGTCTTTCGCGCTCAGGGTCTGCATGCGACTCCCCGCCTGTGCCTGCACCACTTTTGGCCAATTTGGCCCGAAGCGCAATGGATTCCGGATTCCGGGTGGATTCCCAAAAAAGGAAGCCAGCTGCTAGCGATGTGCTGCGCTTCGCCCGCCAGCATACGAGAACGCCCAGGAAGGAACCTCAGTGTTGCCCCCGGTTTCAATTTTGGCATACGCGAAAAGAACATCCCTGCGCCGGTCCCGAGAGAAGTCTCGCAACTTTTGCCCTACCCCCCCTTCGTCAATCCAACACATCCTCAACCAAGCCTCGGATCGAGCGGAGGAGCGCAGCCAGCTGACGCCTCTCTGCGATTGTGTCAGCGGTGTAGAGGCCATGCTTGCGCGCATTTTTATTCCCGATCGGCGCGCCCGGAGACGTTCCCCCGTGCATCCGGCAGCGGCCGTTCGCCATCTCGGGGGACCTGCACGGCGTCCCGTTCCGCGTCCGGGCCCCGCAGCGCGGGCTCAGGTGCATGGGCAATCTGCTTTGCATGGGGTTGTTCCTCCATTTTCGTCTGATCCCCACCCCCCGGTCGCTCGACGGTCCCGACAACGGCCTGGCCGCCCGCGTGAACATGGACATGCTCCACTGTCACCTTCTGCTGGCCCTTGCCGCGATGCTTGTTCAGTGCGTCGAGCAGTGCCGCCCAGGTGCGGGACAGCTTGTTCGCTTGGTTGAGGTTTTCGCGCCGGCCCTCGAAGGTCTGCTCTCCGATCATGGCGCGGCGGTAGCATTCCATCGCTGCGTTGTGGGCCGCGATCAGCTGCGCCGCCATCATGCCTTCCAGTTCATCCTTCGGTCCGATTCCGGCCAGCCCGGCGACGGTGGCGCTCATTTGGCGGTCCCGTTCCTGCGCATCCGAGTTCTTCACCCAAAGCGCCTGCACCGCCTGGTTGGCCAGCGTGTTGTTCCAGTGGTCGGACTGCGATCCCCCGATCGTTTTGAGCGCGCCCTTCCGGTCCTCCGGATCATTGGCGACAACGGTCGTCGGTTCATTGCCCTTCCTTGCGTTGCTCTTCGTCATGTCCCTTTGCTCCTGTCTTCAATCCCCATGGCTTTGAGGGCGGTGACCGCATCTGCCTTTCTGCCCGCATGCCATGCAGGCCAGCAGCGCGAATGCAGCCAGGCATGGCCGGTTGGCTCGACGCCGTGCGGCAGCAGAGCGTCATGGGCGCTATCGCCACCTCCGCAGGCGAGGCACCTGCCGGGCGGCGAGCGCTCGAAGTTGCGGTTCAGCCATTCGACGATGCAGCATTCGAAAGCCAGGGTCTCCGCGTCTGGGCGCGGCAGCCCGCCGTCGAACTCTGCGATGCCTGCACGCTCATCGAAATGCGCCTGCCAGTCCTCAGCCGACCAGCCATCATCGCCGGGTCGCAGGAGCTCGATCAGGTCCGCCTTGTGGCGGGTCAGCAGATCAAGGACAGCGGCGGGCGGCGGCGCAGATGCTTCCAGAACCAGATCCACGCCATCAACATGCAAGCCGATTCCTGCATCGCGGGCGGCCCGCAAGGCGTTCGCGGCGCTCACAGCGGTGCCCTCCAGCTGGTGGCCGCCGTTTTTTCCGGCTCGGAATGAGCAGCGCGGTTTGCGTCCGCACCGTCTGCATCGTCCCGGCAATTGGATTTCAGAGGGTTACCCCGGACGCTAGCGACCTTTCCGTGCGCGCAACCGTCCGCATCGTCGGCGATCGTCCGCGCGGCGGGCGCTACGAAGCCATTGTCAGGAACGGATTTCGGTCTTGGCGCGGACGGCGCGGACGGCGCGGACGGTTGCGCCCCGCCGCGTTCCGGCACCGATTCCGCGCCTGCGGCGGTGATGCGGATTACACGGGTGCGCGCCCGGCCTTCGCGCTCGAAGGAAACCTCGATGCCGATCTTGCGCAGGAAGGTCGCCGCGCGGCGTAGGCGTCCCGAAAGCGCACGGGGACTGTCTGGCCACGTCTTGGATTTGGCGATGCGCTCGCCGGCCGCTTCTCCAAGGGCGCCCAGAAGGTCCGAGGCGGTTCCCGTCCACTCCGTCCGCTCCAGCATGACGGCGCGCACGGCAGCGGCGACCGGATCGGCGTCGATGACACCCTCGACGGCCTCGTCCCGGTTGCCGCAATAGGCCGACCAGAATGTGCCCGCAGGCCAGATGGCGGTCTCGCAGGCCGAGGCCCATAATGCGAAGTCGGCCATACGCGGCAGCTTGGGCAGACGGGTGTCGGGAAGGCGCTTCAAGCCTTCCACCACCGCGTCGAGTAGGACGCCGAGGATACGTCCGCGTTCCGCCTCGAATGCCGCCCACAATTCCGCCTCGGGTCGGCGGCGCTCTTCCGGGATCGGCTCCAGCGTCAGGAACACCGCGCGGTCGGCCAGGTCGGGCCGGGTCACGATGTCCTCGATGCCGTTGAGGATCACCGGGCGTGCAGCGTCGAACAGCACCTCGTCCTGGTCGGTGTAGAGCTGGCGCACGGCGAAGCCGCCGCCGGTGGCCAATCGGCAGAGCGTGTCCGATATCCACGCTGGCAGGCCCGATACGTTGTCGAAGGCCAGCACATGCCCGTTGCTGGCGGCAATGAAAAGGTCGCGGTCCTCGCGCGGCAGGGCGCGCAGCGGTGCGGTGTTGGGATCGAGAAGCGCCCGCAGGATTGCCGAGAAGGTGGATTTCGCCGAACCCTGCTCGCCCGACAGGACTAGCGCTGGATACGGGCCTTTGTTGCGCAGGACAGCGAGCGCCCAAGCCACCACCAGGACGAAATCCTGATCGGACTGGACGTTCAGAAAGGCACGTAGAGTCTCGACCGACCCGCCCGGCATCGGGACCGCCAGGGGTTGCATGCCAGCAGCGCGGCGGAAGCGAACCGGCGGCTTGTCTATGATCCGCCAGCCGGTGGCGTCGATCTCCACCGCCCGCCATGCCTCGTCTCCCAGATCGAGGTAAAGCCGTCCGTCGAGACCGCCCACCCGGATGA
Source organism: Hyphomicrobiales bacterium (assembly GCA_003567055.1). Classification (GTDB taxonomy): domain Bacteria; phylum Pseudomonadota; class Alphaproteobacteria; order Rhizobiales; family Beijerinckiaceae; genus Saliniramus. Next base: position 2,188 of record PXAW01000146.1, on the reverse strand, counting down.
ATACAGGCCTTTCCGGTCCGTCGAAGTGAGCTTTCGCCTCGATCACGTTGAGCGCGGATTGAAGCGCCTCCGAGCTTGGGGCGCCGCCGGTCTGCTCGAAGAACTGCCGCGCCAGCCAGCGACGGAAGCCTTTCGTGCGCACCGGCCAGGTTTCGCGATGCTCGTTGATCAGGATGTCCGCAAGGGCGGTGCCGTCTGCCGAATGGAACAGCTCGGCCGCACCTGCGAGATCGATCAGGATGTCGGCCTGCGTCGGACCGCGCCCGCCATCCCCGCTTTCCTCGGCCATGGCCTCGTCGAGCGCCGTCACCCGGCACCCAGCCTTCTTGAGCCTCGCGCGCAAGGCTTCGAAAGCCGCGCGATCCTCCGACTTGAGGGCGACCAGCCGTTCCAGGACCTCGGGTGTGAATGCCGCGCCGGGATCCTCGGCGGATTTCTCGACCAGACCGTCAAGCGGATCGGGAACTTCCTCGGCCGAATCTATCGCGTCGAGGATCGGGTTCAGGTCTTGACCGTCAATCTCGTCGCTCATTGTGCGCCCCCCTCGATGCCGGGCGCGCGGCCGAGCAGCACGTCGTTGAAGTCCAGACCACGCGGAGGCCGGGCAATGCGCACCCGCCGCCCCTGCCGCATCCAGCGCAGGGCGGAATCGCGCGATGCCGCTTCGCCGGGATCGTCGCCATCGGCCAGAACGATCACGTCGCGGACGCAGCCGGGCAAATCGAGCGCCCGCAGCCCGGAAGTGGACAGAGCAGCCCATGCGGGATGTCCGGTCGCTTGCATGGCCGCGAGACAGGTCTCGATGCCTTCGCCGATCATCAGGACTTCGCCGGGTGCGCGAAGGCGAACCGCCCCGCCCCGACAGGGGCCGAGCATCATCTTTTCAGGTTCGACCGGCGCCTTGCCCCGGCCCTCGTGGGAAAGAAATGTGCGGTGGATGGCCAACGGCGTGTCGTCGGCGCCCCGGGTCACCAGCGCCACCATGCAGGGCCAGATCCCGCCCGAGGGATGCTTCAGGCCGCGATGAAAGCGAAGCGACGGCGGCAGCGAACAAGTCAGGCCGCGCGAGGCGAGATAGGCTTCGACCGGCGTGCCCCCGGCGGCAATCGTGGACTGCCAGATCGAAAGCGCCACCGCACTCCGTTCAACCTGATCCGGATCGGGCCGCGGTGGCGACACCTTGCGGTGACGCGATGTCCGGAGGGACGAATGCGCCTTGCCGTCCCACAATCCGCGTTCCTTCAGGGCCGCGATGACGTCGCGCTGGTCGCATCCGGCATGACAGCGCACCAGCACCTTGCCGTCAGCGTCGCGGATGGAGAGGCTGGGCTCGCGGTCGTCATGGGCCGGGCAGCACGCCGTCCAGCCTTGTCCAACCTTGCGCCCGCCGAGCGCCCTGGCGATGGTTTCAGCGGTCATCGCGCACCCCCTCATTGCCAGTGGTCGCTTTGTCGCCTTTGTCGTTCGCCGGGTCGGGCGTATCGGTCCGCGACCACTCCGCCAGGACGGCAAAGAAACCGGTTATGCTGGTGGCGATCTGCTTCGCCTCGTCGCGGGTCAGATCGCGCCCAAGGCGCGGCTGCCAGACTTCGCGAGTCCGGCCGACCAGTTCGTCGTTGTGATTGTCGTTTGCAGCTTTCACCGAAGATCTCACGGTCGGCTTCTCGCCGTTCCGTGCCCCTGATCTCCGGCCTCGGACTCGCACCGATGACGCTGGATCGTATCGTCATTTGCATGTTCGGCGTCCCAGTCCCAGGGATCGCCCGTTTGCGCACCCCGTCAGCGCGGCAGTTCGTCCTTCGGGATCGTGAATTTGTGAGATTTTCCGGCCTCGATCACGAGATCGCGGCGGTTCTCTTTGCCGACAGTGCTCGACACAGTGGCGCGGAAATGCCCGTGATTCAGCCCGTCTAGGACGATCTTGCCGATCTCGTCGAGCGCTTGGCGCAGTTGAGGACCGCAATCCTGTGGAGTGGAGGTATGGATGGATTTTTCAAGCATTGTGCAGCAGCGCCTTCATGTCTTTGATGGTGGTGGAGAACGCGAGGGGCGGCACCATCGCCCCGTCGGCGTAGAACGACAGCACGTCATCGCGCCGGCACGGCCGATCGCGGAAGACGAAGACCTTGCGCCGTCCCTCGGCGCGCAGATCGAGCAGTTCGTATCCAGTGCAGCGCAGGAAGCAGGC
>PXAW01000615.1 GCA_003567055.1 Hyphomicrobiales bacterium | reverse complement strand
CTGCGCCGATCGCGCCGCGAGCCTCTGGCTGCCCGACGACATCGTCACCGCGATGCTGCGCGGGGCCCATCCCATGCTCGACGATACCGCTTTGTCCACCGCCGACAGGGCGCTCCTGATCGATGCGCTGGAGAATGATCTGATCGACGCCTTCTCGCATGCGATCCGGGCGGAGATCGCCGTGGTTGCGGCGGAGCGCGGCCTGAGCATCAACATGCGGCCCGCCTTCATCTTCGAAGCCGCAGCAGCCGATACTGCCGCAGGCCAGGGCGGCGCACGCTTTCCCATCGCCCTCGATTGCCATGCGATCGAGCGCGAGCAGCTCGTCGCGGCCCTGATCGCCGGACCGATCACACGCACGCCCTTCGCAGAGCTGACCACATCCATTGCATTCCGTTGCGGCTGTACGCGTCTGACACTCGCGGAATTCGCGACACTGGAGACAGGTTGTGGGATTTCACTTGACGATACTACTTTAAGTTTTCAAAAGATTGTAGCAATCACAGCCGAGCGATTCGCCCAGACATGCAACTGGAAGACCATCAAACCGACGCTCGACGGGCCGCTTTTGCGACCCCTGGATGCGACCACCCTCGCCTATTCAATGGATGCGCGTGTGACCGAACAACCTGAAAAGCCTGAACAGGCAGCGCCGACAGGCAGCATCGACGAGATCCCGGTCCAGCTGGTCTTCGAACTGGGGCGGCTCGAGATCCCGTTATCGGAGCTCGAAAGCCTGACCTCCGGCTATGTCTTCGAGCTGGGCAAACCGCTCAGCCAGAGCGTGGACATCATCGCGAACGGACGCCGCGTCGGCACGGGTGAGCTGGTGCGTCTGGGTGAAGCCATCGGAGTGCGGGTCTCGAAGCTGGCGCGATGACGAATCTGGCGATCCCGACGTATTTTTCGCTCATCGTCCTTTCGGCGATCATCGCCGTCATTCCCTTCCTGGTCGTCGCCGCCACCTCTTTTGCCAAGATCTCCATCGTTCTCTTTCTGGTGCGCAACGCGCTCGGCATCCAGCAGACACCGCCGGGCGTGCTGATCAACACGATCGCGATCGTACTCACCCTGTTCATCATGGCGCCGATCCTGCGCGAGATGTACGGGATCATCACGGATCCGCGCCAGAGTTTCGAGACGATGGCCGATTTCGAGGCGATCTTCTTCGAAGCGACAGTGCCGCTGATCAGTTTCCTGCAACTGCATTCAAGACCGGAAGCCACGGCCTTCTTCGTCGAGACGACAACCGTCCTTTGGGCGCAATACGATGTCGAGATGCAGGTCGCGGAAAACGACATCGTCGTGCTCCTGCCCGCCTTCCTGATCTCGGAGCTGACCCGCGCCTTCGAGATCGGCTTCCTGCTCTACCTGCCGTTTCTCGTGATCGATTTCGTGGTCAGCGTGATCATCGTGGCGATGGGCATGTCGATGCTGTCGCCGACAGTGATCTCGACACCGCTGAAGCTCTTGCTCTTCGTCTTCATCGACGGCTGGTCGCGGCTGTTGCAGGGGCTGGTACTCTCCTACGTACCGGGCGGATAGAATGGGTTCCTCCGGCCTCGTCGAGCAGATCTACGACAGCTTCCTGACGGGCCTGATCATCGTGGCGCCGCCGATGATTGCGGCGATGGTGGTGGGCGTACTGCTCGCCATCCTGATGGCCGCGACACAGATCCAGGACCAGACCCTGCCGCAGCTGGTCAAGATCATCGTCATTCTGGCGGTGCTGATGATCGGCGGCGTGCCGATGTCGGCGCCGCTCTTCGAATATTCCCGCACGCTGTTCGCCTCGTTTCACACCATGACCCGGTGAGGCGATGACGGAGTTCGACGAGATCGTCACCGCCTGGCTCGAGCGCTATATGTGGACGGGGCTGGCCTTCGCGACGGGCTTTGCGCGCATCATGGCCGTGTTGCAGATCTTTCCGTTGTTCACCGCCCTCAACGTGCGCGGCACCATCCGCGCGACGCTGGCACTGGTTCTGACCATCCCGCTGGTGCCGCTGATCGAGCCGCAACTGATGCAGCTCGGCGATCCCGACCTGTGGATGATGGCGACCATCATGGTGAAGGAATTCGTCTTCGGCCTGCTGCTGGGCTCCCTCATCGCCATTCCGTTCTGGGGCATCCAGAGCGCGGGTGACGTGATCGACGTCTCGCGCGGCGCCAGCATGGCGAACGTGGCCGATCCGGTGAATGCGAACGAGAATTCGCTCACCGGCCTGGTCCTGCTCTACGCCTCCCTGGCGATCTTCGTCGTCGCCGGCGGACTGCAATTAGTGATAGAATTAATTTACCATTCCTACAGCATCATGAACATCACCGACGTCGCTCCGCCGATGGGGATGGCGACGGTGGCGGCGATCGGCGATCTGCTGACGCGGATGTTCACCCTGGGCGTCATCATCTCGGGGCCGATCATGATCGCCCTGATCGTGGTGGATCTGTCACTGGTCTTTGCCAGCCGCATCGCCAAGCAGATCCAGGTCTCGGATTTTACCATGATCGTGAAGAACCTGTGCGTATGCGCCTTCATCCCGCTCTACGCCATGTTCCTCGAAGAATACATGCTCGACGACTGGCGCGAACTGATGCGTTTCGTCGAGGCTTTTCTCCTGATGGCGGAGGAACGGGAATAGGCTCGGGAGGGTCAGGAGATGTCGGGCAAGGACGATTCCGAAGAGGCCACCCTCGAACCCACACCCCAGAAGCTGAAACAGTTACGCGACAAGGGCCAGATCCCGCGCAGCCAGGAAGTCACCGGCGCTGTGACGCTGATCGCGGTGCTGTTTTACGTACTCGCGACCTATCAGGCGACGCTGGACAGTTTCGCCATCGCCTTCGTCGACAACCCCGCCTTTCATGCCTCGCCCTTCGATGAAAGGCTGCACGAAGCGGCGCGCATGACGGTGCGGCTGCTGTTCGAGCTCGCCCTGCCGGTCATGGCCATCGCCATCATCTCCGCCCTGGTCGCCACGATGCTCGATGTCGGCGGCTTTCTCTTCACCATGCAATCGCTGACGCCGAACTTCGCCAAATTCAATCCGGTGGAGGGGCTGAAGAACATGTTCAAGCTCAAGAGCCTGATCGATCTGCTCAAGAGCACGGCGAAGATCATCATCTTCTTCATCTGCCTCTATGTGATCCTGCGCAATTTCGTCAATGACGTGTTCTGGGCCCCGACCTGCGGCATGGGCTGCATTTTCGATGTCGGCGGCACCATCATTCTCTACATCATCCTGATCTCGACCTTCCTCGTGATCCTGTTTGCGGCCATCGATTTCGTCGTCTCGCGCGTCCTCTTCACCCGCGACAACAAGATGACCCAGACCGAGATGAAGCGGGAGATGAAGGAATCCTTCGGTGATCCGCATGTGCGCGGCGAGCGCAACCGCATCCGCAAGGAGATGGCCGATACCGCCGGGCTGGTGGGCCCGAAAGCGGCCAATCTCTGGATCGCAGGCCCCGGCGGCATGATCGGCATCGCCTACAAGCCCGAGCAATCCGGCGTGCCCATGCTCGCAGCCAAGGCGCTCGCCGACAACGAAGCCCGCGCCCGCGAGGTCGCGCAGGAAAACGGCATCGCCATCGACAACAATCCCGAGCTTTTCAAGGTCCTGATTACCGAAGGCAAGATCGGCCAGCCGATCCCGCGCGAGAGCTTTACGGAAGTCGCGCAGGCGCTGGTGCGCGCCGGCTTCTCGGGTTGAGCCCCCACGGAACGCGGTGGCGCTGCGAGCGTTGCGAAAGATCAATGCAAAGCTTGGGCGTCAGCAGCATGTTGGGGCATGATAGGCCACGCAAAGACGAACCGCACGCTGCAGGCGGTCGGCCACAGGAGGAAAGTGCATGTCTTACAAGGAAATATTCGTCGTTCTCAGCCCCGAGGCAAAGGCCGTCGGGCCCTATGCAGCGTCGCTGGCAAAGGCCTTCGGGGCCAATACCCGCGCAGCCGGCATCGCCATTGATCCGACCATGCCGAGTTACGTCATTCCGGAAATGCCCAGTGACGTGCTCGAGCAGGCGCGCGCGGCCAGCCGCGAGGAAGCCCAGGCCCGCCTCGCCTCCTACGAGTCCAAGGCCGGCGAGATCGGGGTCAGCGTCGACGGTTTCGTGGTGCAGGGCATGATGGATCGCAGCGCCGCGCAGATCGAACGGATGGCGCGCTATTATGATCTCACAATCATCGAGCAGCCCGGCTCCGACCGTGACAAGGGCGGCCCGATTTTCGTCGAGGCCGTACTGTTCGGCTCCGGGCGCCCGCTGCTGATCGTCCCCTATATCCAGCGCGCGCCGATGAAGCTCGACCATGTCATCGTTGCCTGGGACGAGAGCGCCACCGCCGCCAAGGCCGTAACGGCTGCGATGCCGCTTCTGAAGCAGGCCGGTACCGTCGAAATCGTCGGGGTCTCCACCGGTGCGGAAGCCGAACGTGAACGCGGGGAGCGGCTCGCGAAGGTGCTCGCCGGCCACGGGATCAAGACGAAATCGCGCCTGCTGACCAATGTCGGCAGCGTCTCCGACAGCATTCTCTCGCATGCTGCCGATAACGGTGCGGATCTGATCGTGATGGGCGGCTATGGCCATTCACGCATGCGCGAACTGATCCTCGGCGGCGCCACGCGCGGCATTCTCGAGAGCATGACGGTGCCGGTGCTGATGATGCACTGATCAGCGCAATTTCCCTCCCCTCAGGGGAGGGATCAAGGATGGGGCGCCCCGGCTTCCGAAATCCGCGACGTCGATGATCTGCATCGCCCGTTCTCCCCACCCTCATTCCCTCCCCGCTGGGGAGGGAGGATGCTTCATGAAGGGCTCGCCATGTTTCCCTCCCCTCAGGGGAGGGATTAAGGGTGGGGTGACCCCGGCCTCCGAAATCCGCAACGTCGATGAACTGCATCGCGCGTTCTCCCCACCCTCATTCCCTCCCCGCTGGGGAGGGAGGCCAGGGCGAGAGTTTCTTGCCCGTTCCCGAATGCGATACAGGCTACGAAACCTGCGGCCAATCGCGCTGCTTTTCCAGCTGCGGATAGAGCAGTGCCTGGCCGACACCGCGCGCGCCGAGGAAGATGAGGAAGGCGAGCCAGAGGCCGTGATTGCTCAGGCCGTCGGTAGTGAGGATGCCGCCGAGGCCGAGCGCTGCGAGATAGATGGCAAGCGAAGCCAGCATCAGATTGCGCATGGCCCGCGTCCAGGTCGCGCCGATATAGATACCGTCGAAGGCGAAGGCGAGCGCGCCGATCAGCGGCGCGGCTGCGGCGTAGATCAGATATTCGCGCGCAAACAACCGCACGGCGGCATCCGTCGTGATGAAATCGATGAAGAACGGCCCGGCCAGCCAGAAAACGGCCATGGCGAAGATTCCGAGGCCAAGGCTCCACTGCACGG
>PXAW01000054.1 GCA_003567055.1 Hyphomicrobiales bacterium | reverse complement strand
GACGGTACCCGCGAAACGATCAGCGCGCGCGGTCTCGTCAATGCCGGCGGGCCCTGGGTCGGGCGCATCATCGGCGAGCAGCTCGGCATCGCGACCCGCGAGCGGGTGCGGCTGGTGCGCGGCAGCCATATCGTGACGCGGCGGCTGTTTGATCACGACAACTGCTATTTCTTCCAGGGCCGGGACGGGCGCATCATCTTCGCCATCCCCTATGAGCGCGATTTCACCCTGATCGGCACCACCGATCAGGAGCACGAGGGTGACCCGTCACAGGCGCAATGCACGCCGGAAGAGCAGGACTACCTGTGCGCCTTCGCCTCGGAATATTTCGAAAAGCCCGTCACGCGCGACGACATCGTCTGGACCTATTCCGGCGTGCGCCCGCTCTACGATGACGGCGCCAGATCGGCGACGGCGGCGACGCGGGAATACGTGCTTTCACTCGATACGAACGGCCCGGTCCTGCTCAACGTCTTCGGCGGCAAGATCACCACCTATCGCAAGCTCGCCGAAGCCGCGCTGCGCAGGCTCGTGCCGCATTACCCGCAGGCCGGGCCGGCCTGGACCGCGGGGGCGGCGCTGCCTGGCGGTGATTTTCCCGTCGACGGGGTCGCGGCCCTGACCGAGAAGCTGCGCGCGCATTATCCCTTCCTGACGCCGGACTGGGCGCTGCGCCTCGTGCGCGCCTATGGCACCGATGCCTTCACGCTGCTCGGCGAAGCCCGGACGCAAGACGATCTCGGGCGCGATTACGGCGCCGCCCTCACCGATGCCGAGATCGGCTGGCTGGTCGGCCACGAATATGCCCGCAGCGCCGACGATATCCTGTGGCGGCGCAGCAAGCTCGGCCTGCGGCTCGATGCGGACGCTGCCGCCGCGATCGAGGCGGCCGTTGCGCACAGGGTCAGCGCGTTCTCACGCGTCGCGCGTGGTTGAGCGCAACGGGGATCGCGACGTCGCCTGGTATCTGCATGGCTGGTTCGCGCCACCACAGGATGCGCGGGCTCTCGTCGTCGATGGGCACGGGCGTGCGATCGTCCATGACGACCGCGCCTCGACGCCCGGGCGCATGATCGTCAGTTCACTCGATCCGATCCGGCACGATCCGGCATCACGGCAGCCGCTTCATGCCGGCGATGACGCGGTTCTTCGGCCGGTTTCCGCCCAATCTGCGCTATCAGACGGCTGAATCAGCGGAAAACGACGGTGCGTGAGCCGTTCAGCAGGACGCGGCGCTCCAGATGATAGCGCACGGCGCGGGCGAGGACGGAGCATTCGACGTCGCGCCCCGCCGCCATCAGTTCGTCGGCGCTCATGGTATGGTCGACGCGGGTGACGTCCTGCTCGATGATCGGGCCCTCGTCGAGATCGGCGGTGACGTAATGCGCCGTGGCGCCGATCAGCTTCACGCCGCGCGTATGCGCCTGGGTATAGGGGGCCGCACCCTTGAAGCTGGGCAGGAAGGAGTGGTGGATGTTGATGATCCGCCCCGGCATCGTTTCGCAGAATTGGGGCGACAGCACCTGCATGTAGCGTGCGAGCACGACGAGATCGATGCCCTGATCCGCGATCAGCTCACGCAGCTTCGCCTCCTGCTCGGATTTGTTCTGCGCCCGCACCGGCAGATGGTGGAACGGCACGTCGTAGCTCGCGGCGAGCCGGTAGAAATCGCGATGGTTCGACACCACCGCCGCGACGTCAGCCGGCAGCAGGCCGGAGCCGTAGCGATAGAGCAGGTCGTTGAGACAATGGCCGAATTTCGAGACCATGATCAGGACGCGCGGGCGCTCCTCGGCGCCGGTGATCTCCCAATCCATCGCGAATGCGTCGGCCACGTTCGCGGCAAAGCCTGCGCGCAGGCTCGCGCGATCCTGCGCAATCTCGAAGCGCACCCGCATGAAGAAACGCCCGGTCTCCGGGTCGTTATATTGCGCGCTTTCCAGGATATTGCCCTCCCGACCGGCCAGAAAGCCGGCGACAGCGGCGACGATGCCGATCCGGTCGGGGCAGGAGAGGGTGAGGATGTGGCGGTTCGTCATCAGTCGTCGCTCTCTTCTCGAACGCGTACCGGCAAGGGTTGGCGCCCTCGGCATTTGCGTCATCTCGACCGGCAGCGCAAGTCAATTTGAGCAACTCGAGATTTCACGCAAACATTACGCCGGGAAGCCAGAGCACGAGGATGGGGAAGGCGATCAGCAGGATCAGCGTGATCGCATCCATGCCCACGAACCAGCCGACGCCGGCGAAGATCCGCGTCAGGCTGACCGTGTCGCCGAGAGCGCCCTTGATGACATAGACATTGAGCCCGACCGGTGGCGTCACCAGGCCGATTTCCAGAAGCTTGATGGCGATGATCCCGAACCAGATCAGATCCATCCCCGCACCGTTCACCAGCGGCAGCAGCAGCGGCAGGGTCAGGAGCAGCAAGCCGATCGAATCGATGAACATGCCCAGGATCAGGAAGATCAGGACCACCGCGAGCAGGATCCAGAGCGGATTGTCGGAAATGCCCAGCATCATGTCCGAGAAGGCCGCCGGGACCCCCGAGAAGGCGAGGAAGCGGGTAAACAGCACCGAGCCGATCAGGATGATGAAGATGCTCGTCGTGCTCACCGCCGTATTGGTGAAGGCCTCGCGCATGTTCGGCCAGTTCACCTTGCCCCGCACGAGCGCGATCAGGAAGGCGGTGAAGGCGCCGAGCGCCCCCGCTTCCGTCGGCGAGAAGATGCCGAGGAAGATGCCGCCGATCACCGAGGCGATGAGCAGCGGCAACGGCCAGATATCCTTGAGCGCCGCGATCTTCTCCGCGCGGGTGAACCGCTGGTCGAAATCGCCTGCGAGCGCCGGGTTGAGCTTCACCCGCGTCATGATCATCGCCATGTAGATCAGCGCGGAGAGGATGCCGGGGATCACACCGGCCATGAAGAGCTGGCCCACGGAAACCTGGGCATAGACGCCGTAGAGCACGAGCAGCACGCTCGGCGGGATCAGCGATCCGAGCGTGCCGGACGCGGCGATGACGCCGGTGGCGAGGCCCTTGTCGTAATTGTAGCGCAGCATTTCCGGCACCGCGATGCGCGACATCGCAGCCGAGGTCGCCACGCTTGATCCGGAGGCCGAGGCGAACAGGGCGCAGGCGCCGACACTGGCGACTGCCAGCCCGCCCGGCAATCGCGCCAGCATGATCCGCATGGCGTTGAACAAACCGTTGGTCAGCCCCGTCGCCGTGGCGATATAGCCCATCAGCAGGAACATCGGCGCCGCTGAAAGCGACCAGTCCCCGACGAAATCGAAGGGCGTTGCCGAGATCACGCCCCAGGCCACGCGGGTATTGGTGATGAGGCTGATACCCGCGATCGAGACGAGGCCAAGTGCGATCCCGATCGGCACCCGGATCGCGATCAGGCCGAGGGTCGAAAAGATGCCGAGCACGCCGATTTCGAGATTGGTCATCGCTTGCGAATCCGAAAATGCGGTTGCGCCGGTTACCGAGCGTGCGCGACCGTCACAGCGCGCGCCGCAGGCGCAGCGCCCTGATCATGTTGACGAGGAGGGCGAGCATGATTCCGCCGAAGCCGATCGGCAGGGCCCAGCGCGCCGGCCAGATGTAGAAGAGGAAATTCGACATGATCGTCTCGCTGCGCGTGGTCGCGCGCACGGCATCGAGGTAGCTCTGATAGCCCACCATGCCGAAGAAGATCAGCCCGAGCCCGCAGGCCACGAGATAGAGCGCCAGCTGCAGCCAGTTCGGCATCATCCGGGTGAACAGGTCCACGCGGATATGCTCGCCCCGGCGCTCGACGAATGCGAGTGGAAGGAACACGGCGAAGACCATGTAGTAATACGCGACCGTTTCCGGCGTGCCGATGATCGGGCGGTTGAAGAGATAGCGCATGCCGACATCGGCAGTGACATGGAACATCATCAGCGCGAGAAAGACGCAGCCCAGCGCCAGCAGCGCTTTCGCGAGCAGATCCATGCCGTGTTCGAGCCGCGCCAGCATCGTCATGCGCCGCCCGTGCCATCGCGCCGGTCATGCACCTCGCGCTTGCGTTCGAGGCCGATCGAAGAACGGATGAAGGTCTTCCAGAAATCCAGCATGTCGGCGAAGAATTTGGGATCTTCGCGCCAGACCTTCTGCGTCCCCATCCCCCGCATGAAACAGAGCGTCGCCGTGAGCGCCTTGCGGCGTTCGCCGGGTGCGACGTCGCTCTCCGTGAAGAAGAGCTCCCAGATCTCGTCGAGGGAAGCGTTGAACTCGTAGGCCACCGGCTGCAATGCGGCGCGGATCGCCGGATCGGTGCGCGCGGCCGTGACGTATTCCAGCGTCACCATGAACAGTGGCCCGGAAAACTTCTCCCACAGCGCCTCGAACAGGCCGTCCGTGTCGAGGCCTCCGTCGTCAATATCCACGGCCATGGCGCGAATGCTGTCGATTTCCTTGTGCAGAAGAAAGCGCAGTGCTTCCTTCAGGAGCTCTTCCTTGGTGGGGTAGTGGTGCAGCAGCGCGCCGCGCGAGACGCCGGCTGCCCTTGCGATATCGACGGTCGAGGTGTCGCGCAGGCCCTGCTCATACAGGAGATCTATGGTGACGGTGAGGATCTTCTCACGCGTGCTCGCGGAACGCTCGGCCTGACTGCGCGGCGCCCTCGTGCGCGCGGGCTTGAGGCGCTCCCGGCGCCCTGTCGTCGTGTTGCCACCAGCCTTGTGCTGCATCGCCCGAGATCCCGTCACGCTTTTGCCGGAGTAGCCTTCCGTCAGGTCGGGAGGCGCTGTGAGTGGTGTCGCGCCGTGCAGGATGCCGGCGCGACACCAGCCGCATCAGTAAACCCCGTAGGTTTCAGGGTCCAGCTTGTCATAGATCTCGCGCAGGGCAATGGCCGTGAGCGCGTCCTCGTCGGTGCGGTCGATATCGGCGAGAAGTTCTTCCCATTTGGCCACGGTGGCGATGAAATCGTCGATGACCTCCGCGCCGTTGGTCAGGCCGAACGTGGTTTCGGCCGTCTCGTAGACACTGGTCAATGCCTGCTCGCGGAACGCCTCGATGGAGCCCATCATGTCCGCTTGCGGCTCATGCACATTGTGACCGCGTGCGGCGGCTTCCTCGAGCGCGCTTTCGCTCGCCGCGATATAGCCGATATTCATGCGCGCCATGGAGCGGGCGGTGACTTCCATGATCCAGCGCCGCTCTTCGCCGGAAAGGCCTGCCCAGAATTCCGGATTGGCGCCCCAATGCGGGCCCGCCCAGTACATGCCGGTGGGGACCAGCGTCGTGTGATCGGCGACTTCGTAGAGCGAGCGGTCGATCAGATCGTTCGGCGCGTTCGAAGCGCAATCGAGCGTGCCGCGTTCGAGCCCCGTATACATCTCGCTCGAGGGCACGTTCACCGGCACCCCGCCG
>PXAW01000552.1 GCA_003567055.1 Hyphomicrobiales bacterium | reverse complement strand
GTCCGCGCCGTCGATGCGGCCGTCAGCACGAATGGTTTCGATCCGGTCGAGGTTGTTGGCATAGGTGATCTCGGCCGAGACGACATTGCCCAGCGCCGTGCCGTTGCGTTTGATCGCGCCGTTGAAGTGGCCGAAGCGTTTCAGCGCCAGTTCGTCAGGCGTGCCCGCGCTGCTCGTGGTGCCCATACTCTCGCCCTGCGCCACCAGCCGCGCGGTCGCGGTCAGCAGCCCGGAGCGCTGCATCTGCCAGCTCAGCTGATCCAGAACGCAGCCGGAATACATCGCATAGCGCGGCACCTCGGGCATGCCGGTCTCGATCGACAGGCTGGGCAGCGTCCAGGCGCCCGAGTGGAACGCGTGGGTGTAGGGCGCTTCCGCTCCGGTCGTGCTCGGCGCTCCGAAGGCCGCCTTCAGCCAGAAGCCGAAGGCCTGCGCGTCGATCGGCACGACGACATCGCCATCCGAGGTCACCGCGTCCTTGATTGGTGGCAGCGGATCGCGGCCGTAACCCAGCAGTTCGGAGTTCAGGAGCGGCTGCTCGGCCCCTAGTGTCGCGCTGGCGAAGGGCATCCGCGTATAACCGCTCACGGGCGGGGTGCCATAACTCGTCTCGAACGCCAGCGCCATCTGCGCCCGCGCGCCTTGCGCTCGTGCCATGGTGGTCTCCTCGGGTTGTCGGAATGGGGTCAGGCCAGCGGGTCGGCTGTCGTGTAGTGCAAGATGACCGGAATCACGGCCGCCTTCAGACTGGCCGCGCCCTCGACGGGCAGATCGACCGGCCTCGGTGCTTCCGCCTCGACCCAGTCACAGAGCCCGCCCAGCGTCCGGTCAGCGGAGATTGCCGCACCAATGTTCGCGCAGAGCGTGTCGAAGGTCGCGTCACGGTCGGCGCCTTGCACGACAGCCTCGATCTCGGCGCGATGCTGGTAGTGGTAGGCCAGCGGCGACAGCGTCACCTCGGGCTCCCCCGGCTCGCCGTCACGCAGGATCAGCAGGCCCTCGGCCGGGACGCGCTCGGGCAGGACCTCCCCGCGCAGGGCGGTGGTGAGCAGCGCCGAGAGCCGCGCGTGTAGCGCGGCGAGGATGGTTTCGCGTAGCGTGGGCATGGTTTCGACGCTTCCTGTTGAGCAAGAGCGGGTCAGGAGAGGTCGGAGACCGCATTGGGCCGGCGGCTGTGAGCGCTACGCCTGCCGTCGATGATCTGCGATACGCATCGCCGCCTGGCGCACCGATACGGGTTGCAACCGGATCGGCACAGCGTACCGTCCTTGGCACCACCCCATGTAAGCATCCTGCGGAGGCCTCATGCGTGTTCTGTTCACCGGCGGTTCCGGCAAGGCCGGACGCCATGCCATCGCCCACCTCGTCGCGCAGGGGCATCGCGTCCTGAATGTCGATCGTGTACCGCTTGACATGGCGGGGGTCGACAACCGCATCGCCGACATCACCGATGCCGGCCAGATGTTCGACGTCATGCACAGTTATGCCGGCTTCGACGAACTCGAGCCCGGCACCGGGGTTCCGGGCTTCGATGCCGTGGTGCATTTCGCCGCGGTGGCGCGGTTGCTGCTGACATCGGACAACGAATGTTTCCGGGTCAACACCATCGGCACCTACAACGTGATCGACGCGGCGGTGAAGGCGGGCGTGCGCAAGATCGTCTTTGCCTCGTCCGAGACCACCTACGGGGTGTGCTTCGCGAACGGCGAGCGCAAGCCCGCCTACCTGCCGCTCGATGAGGATCACCCGACCCTGCCCGAGGACAGCTACGGCATGTCGAAAGTCGTGAACGAGGTGACGGCGCAGAGCTTCCAGCGCCGCTCAGGGGTCGACATCTACGGGTTGCGCATCAACAACGTGATCGAGCCGCACGACTACGCGCGCGATTTCCCCGGCTATTGCGCCGCCCCCGAGCGGCGGCTACGAAACTTCTTCGCCTATATCGATGCGCGCGATCTGGGGCGCATGGTGGATCGCTGCCTCGCGGTCGACGGGCTGGGCTATCAGGTGTTCAACGTCTCGAACGACACGCATTCGGTCGCCACGCCCACATCCGAGCTGGTCCGGCGCTTCTATGCGGACGTTCCGCTGCGATCCGAGCTTGCCGAGGACGCGACCTTCTACGCGAACGCAAAGGCGAAGGCGCTTCTCGGGTTCCGGCCGCAGCACGACTGGCGGGATCTTGACCTCGATCTGCCGTGAGTGCCAGCCCGCCGGGAGGCGATAAAGCGTCAATCCAGGTGCCCACTCGATAGAGTGAGCGGCAAGGCTCCTGGCGTGGAGCGTCTGCTTTTGTCAGCCAGCCCGCTCGGTTGAGGCCGGAGCGCCCGTTCTGCTCGACGCGCGATGACCTCGCACCCTGTAGTGCCACTTCATCGAGCGCGGCAAGGCGATCTGCTGCGGCGCCGCATCAGCAATGCGCTCGGCCATGATACAGCGCCGGGCGATCCCTTCTACGCCCTCAGCGATCCAGCGGGCGCGTCGCAATCCCGTGGAAATCGCTGTCGCTGTTCCCGGCCGCTGGTTGAACGATCTGCACAAGCTCGCGGCTTGCAATGTCAATGACAGAGAAACCGGGTGTGGAGCCCTCGGCTACATGTGGCGCCGAAATCGGATTGGGGCCGCGCAGGGTGATGTAGGCGCGGCTCGAATCCGGAGCCATGGCGATGATGTCAGGCGTTTCCCCGAAGCCCTCCGGGAACTCCTCTGTGATCTCGAAGCTCTCCGGATCGAGCAGCACCACATTGTCGCTGACACGATTGACGAGCCACATCTCGCTGCCGTCGGGCACGGCCCAGATACCATGCGCGTCGGTGCCGCGACTGTCGCCTTCATGCACGACCTCGAGCGTTTCCATGTCGATCACGTAATAGACGCCAGTCTCCGGACCGCCGCCGGTGAGAAACATGTGGCTGCGATCCACTGTCGGCGCGGTGCCGCAATTGACCTGCAACTCGTCCGGGCCCCACAGCTCGACGAGTTCGAAGCTGCGCGTGTCGGCAACGACGAGTCCGCCATCCGCGAGCCCGGGCCCCAGCGTGACGAAGGCCAGATCGCCATCGGCCGAGTATTCGTGGCAGATCGCGGCGACGTCATTGAAGCGCGCTTCGTTTTCCTGAAACAGCGGGTCCTCGGCGATCACAAGTTCCCGCCCGATTTCGAAGCCGCCTTCACCGTCGATGGTGATTTCGACCAGCTTGCCGTCGCGGTATTCGTCGGCGTCCCCGATCACAGCGGCGATCACCGCGCTGTCATCGGGCAGAACGGTCGCTGCATGGGTGCGCGGGCCGGTATCGAAAATCTCCACGATCTCGCGGGTCTCGGCATCGATCACGGTGATGTCGTGCGAGCCGGTCGAGGCAATGAAGGCATAGGACCCGTCCGAGGTGAAATCGATCATGTGCGGCACCCGGACCCCGGCTGCGCCAAGATCGACCGTGGCGACCTCCTCGAGGTCGGTGTCGAACACGTGCAACGTGTGTGTCCCCTGATCGAGCGCCCATATTTCGTAGTTTTGTGCGTTCGCCGCGGTCGCGGCGATCACCGCGCCCAAGCTGAGCGCGCCAAATGTGAGCCGATTGGGTGCGAGCATCGACATGTCGTCCTCCACGAGTTAAGCCGCCATGCGGCGCGTGCCATACTGATGCGCGGATCCTAATAGGCGCGGGCTCGCCCTCAAGGCGCCGTTGCCGCCGCGCTGTCGCAGCCTGCGGGATCGCGTTGCACTGCCTGGAGCAAGGCAGGAACATGGCTCCGTTCCAGACGGGTCACGTGAAAGGACGACACGCTCATCGTGTCAATCTGTGGATCGTTGTCCTTTTTCGATTATCCGGGTGTCCGAGACAAAAGGTGTGCCGCCTATGCGACACAGTCCGCCGACCTCCAGCAATGACCTCGGGGCAGCGCGACCTTGTTGCGACGCCCCTCCGACCGCAACGCAACGCGTGCCTGGGAGGCCTCGTGGCGAACATGCGCCTGTCAGACGGACCTTGATGGGCCGCCGTCTGGCATGAAATCAATTCGATCTCCGATCTATCCAATTCGCCACGATCGCCCCCGGTAGCGCGTCCTGCACACGGGCCGCATCCCGTGCCAGATCGAGCCGCTTCGGCAGCCTGACCTGCGGGACCATGAGGAAAATCGGGACGGTGGTGCGCCCGCGCCCGGTCTTCGAGCGGGAGACCACGGCGAGCCCGCGCGTGTTCAGCCGTCCTTCGGCCACCAGCAGGCTCGGACCTGTCCGCCGATAGACGAAGCGCAGGCGCATGCCGCGGCGACGCTCCCACTCGCGGGGGGTGATGCGACCGCCGCGGAACCCGCGCCCGGCGGCCTCGGTGGGGATGGCGAGCCAGAAGCCCGCCTTCGACCGGATCAGCGGGCCGGCATCGTGCGCACCGACGATCACCGGTGCGCGCGACCAGACGAGGGCGGCGGCATTCAAGCTCTGCTTCCCCTTCGGAAACTGCTCGGAGCGGATCGTGCGCGCGAGGCGCTGCCCGAGCCCCGCGCCGGTGATCTGCGCGCGCCAAGCGGTCTTGAGGGTGTTTCCGGCCTGGCGCGTGGCGGTGCTGACCGCGCGTTCACCCGCCTTGATCTCGGCGCCCATCATGGCGACGAGGTCAGGGGTGATGTCGAGTTTCAGCTTCATGCGGGGCGCAGATCGACGGTCCAGACCAGCCGCTCGCGATCGCGCACCGGCTCGCCCTGGATGAGAAACGCCTCGCCGTCGATCTCGATGCGGTCGCCGGGCCGGGGCTCGGGCACCTCTGCCACGCGCAGATCGACGCGGGTGGTTTCCGACCAGAGCCGCGCCTCGCCGAAGCTGGTGACCTCGTCCGCGCGGCGGGAGACCACGCGGACCAGCCGGGGCGCGCCACCCTCGGCGATGTAGACAGCGTCGCGGGCGATGTTGCTGTCCGCAAACAGCGCGTCCAGTGCCGCGTCGAGCGCGGTCATCACGTCCGCCGCGCCGATCGCAGCACCTGCGGGCGGGTGCAGATCGGCAGCGGGTTCGACTCAATCTCGAGCCGCACCCATTCGTCGCGGTCCCGATCGGGGATCATGCGCGCATAGAGCGGCAGGCCCACGGTGTTGACCGTCTCGAAGGTGTCGGCGGGTGCGTAGTAGATCTCGAACAGCCCCTCGACGCCTTCCGGGTAGAAATACGCCTTGTCGGTGGGCACGCCGAAGCCTAGGCCACCCCGATAGCGGCGGAAGGTGATGCCGCCGAAGCTGACTTCTTCGCCCACGCGCCCGCGCAGATCGGCGGCGGCGGCCGTGTTGAGATAGGTCTCGCGTACCTCCTTATGGGCGACCAGATCGGCGAAGAAGGCCGAGCCGCATTCGGCGCGCAGTTGCACCTGGCCGGCGGCGAGCCCACCAAGGCTGTCCTCGACGCTCTCGATCAGCGCC
>PXAW01000561.1 GCA_003567055.1 Hyphomicrobiales bacterium | reverse complement strand
GCCGGCACCACGAAGAGGATCACCAGCGCCGAGACGGCGAGACCGAAGC
Source organism: Hyphomicrobiales bacterium (assembly GCA_003567055.1). Taxonomy (GTDB): domain Bacteria; phylum Pseudomonadota; class Alphaproteobacteria; order Rhizobiales; family Beijerinckiaceae; genus Saliniramus. Next base: position 5,365 of record PXAW01000561.1, on the reverse strand, counting down.
TGAGCGTGATGGCGATGGGGATCAGGAACTGCGCCTGCAGGCTCTGCTCCATGATCAGCGGCGCCATGCCGCCTGCCGTGGTGAGCGATGTCAGCAGCACGGCGCGGAAGCGGTCCACGGAGGAGCCCACTGCCGCCGATTCATGCGCCTCGCCCTGCCGGACGCGCTCGTTATAGCGATCGACCAGGACGATCGAGCCGTTCACCAGAATGCCCGACAGCCCCAGAAGCCCGATCATCGAGAGGAAGGCGAACTGGAAACCGAGCAGCCAGTGCCCGAGCACGGCGCCGATGAAGCCGAAGGGAATGATCGACATCACCAGAAGCGGCTGCGTCCAGTTCTGGAAGACGAGGGCGAGGATCACGTAGATCGCGGCGAGCGCGATGATGGCGCCGAGACCGAGATCGGCAAAGGCGCGCCCCTGCGTCTCGGCCTGACCACCGGTCTGTGTCTGCACGGCGAAGCCCTCGCGGATTTCGGGGAGGATGCCCTCCTCGACCGAGGCGCGGACCTCGCCGGCGGGGGTGATGTCGGAATTGACATCCGCCGTCACCGAGACCGCGATCTGGCCGTCACGGCGCTGGATCAGACCGAAGGCTTCACGCTCCTCGATCGCCACGACGTCACCCAGGCGCACCATGGCGCCGGAGGGGGTGCGCAGGGTCATGTCGAGCAGACCCGCAATGTCACCGACCCGGTCGGGCTGGCGCACGCGAATGGAGACTTCCTCGTCACCGGCGGCAAACCGCATCGCGACGACGCCCTGATAGGCGGCACGCACCTGTGCCGCGATCGCCTCGGGATCGATGCCCAGCGCCATGCCGCGCGGGGTCTGACGCAGGATCAGCTCGTTCTTGCCGAGCGGCGTGTCGTCCTTGATCCCCGATACTGCCGGATAATCGGCGAGGCGCTCCTTGAGTTCGTCGGCGGCGGCCTTGAGCGTCAGCAGGTCGGCACCTGTCAGGCGGATGTCGACATCGGAGCCGGGCGGACCGGCCGCGCGCGTGCTGATCGAGATCTCGTCGAGCCCGGGCAGGCGCGGAACCCCCTCGCGCAGATAGCGTATCACCTGTGGCGTACGCACGGAGCGATCTTCGCCGGGGGTGAGCTCGATATCGATCATGGCGAGATTGGAACCGCGATCCTGCCCTGCCTGACCCAGCCGCGCATAGTGGAAGACGACGACACGCTCACCATATTCCTCGCCGAGCCGTGCATCGGTCTCGTCGATCGCCTGTTCGAGACTGCGCAGATGCGCGAGCATCCGCTCGTCCGACATGCCCGGCGCGAAGCGGATCTCGGCGGTGACGAATTCGGCCTCGGGCGTGGGGAAGAAGGTAAACTGCACCCGCCCGCCGGCGATCAGTCCGACGGCCAGGATCAGCGCACCGACGGCGAGCGCCAGCGTGGAATAGCGCCAGCGCACCGCCGTCAGCGACAGCCGGCGCACCGGTCCGTTGCGGAAGCGGTCGACGCCGCGCTCCATCCCCTTGCGAATGCGTGTCCACCACCCGTCGGGCCGCGCCCGGGCGCGCTCCTGCGCGGTCAGGGCATGGCGCAGATGCGTGGGCAACACGATGAAGCTCTCGAGCAGCGCCGCGGCCAGCGCCACCACCACGACCAGCGGAATCGCCATGATGATCTGCCCGACCACGCCGGAAATCATGAAGACGGGCAGGAACGCCGCCTGTGTCGTCGTCGTCGCCGCGATGACCGGGACGAGCATGCGCATGGCGGCGCCTTCTGCCGCCTCCATCGGCGATTTTCCCTGCTCGTGCAGGGTCACGGCATGTTCGCCCACGATGATGGCGTCATCGACGAGGATGCCCAGCACGAGGATCAGTCCGAGCAGCGAGATCGCGTTGATCGACTGCCCCGTCGTCCACATCAGCACGAAGGTCGCGAGCAGCGCCACCGGGATTCCCGCCGCCACCCACAGCGCGACGCGCGTATTCAGGAAGAGCAGCAGCACCAGCACGATGATCGCCATGCCCATCAGGGCGTTCGAACTCAGCGTGGCGATGCGCTGATCGACCACCTCGGCGCGCACGTCGAACAGCTCCGCCGTCACATTGGGCGGCAGGCCGGCGCGCAGGGTCTCGACGTAATCGCGGGCCGCATTCATCGATTCGAGCGTATCGGCACTCTCGGCGCGCTGGATGTCGAGCAGGATGGCGGGCTGGCCGTTGCGGAACAGCCGCACGCCGCCCTCGCGCATGGCGCTGCGCACCTGCGCGATGTCGCGCACCAAGACGCGCTCGCCGCCGGGCCCCGCGCTGATCTCGATCTCGCCGATCCCCTCCGGCCTGTCGGTCCGCGACAGCGTGCGCAGGGTGCGCTCCGCCCCGCCTTCCAGATTGCCCAGGGGCTGGTTCTGATTGACCGCCGCGATGCGCCGCGCGACATCGTCGGAGGTCAGGCCGAGCCGGCGCAATTCCCGCGAATCCGCATCGACCCAGACCTCGCGGGCCCGCTTGCCGACAAAGGTGATCTTGTCGATCCCGGCATTGAGGAAGCCGTCGCGCGCCTCACGCGCCACCTCCTGCAGCGCGCGCTCGTCGATATCCCCATAGACGGCGAGCATCGCCACCGTCTCGAAGAACTCCACCCGGGTGATCACCGGGCTCTCGGCCGCAGCGGGCAGGGTCGTGATCCCCGCGACCGCCTGTTCGACATCGGAGAGCGCCTTGGTCATGTCGGCGCTCTCCTCGAATTCGAGGACGATGCGCGCCGAGCCCTCCACCGCATAGGAGGAGATGTTGTCGACCCGGTCGAGGAAGCGCAGCTCCGGCTCCATCACATCGAGCACGCCGGAGGAAATATCGTCGGGGCTTGCCCCCTGCCAGGCCACGGTGACGAAGATGGTGGGGATCTGGACGGTGGGGAAGAATTGCGTGTTCAGCCGGCCCAGCGCCAGCAATCCGAGCAGGCAGACCGAGATCGCCAGCAGATTCGCCGCAATGCGGTGATGCAGGAAGCCGCGAATGATGCTCTGGAGAAAACCGCCGCTCACTCGCGCACCTCGACGAGCTGGCCGGTCGCCGCCGCGCCGAGGCGCGACACCAGAACCGTCGCGCCATCGGGAATATCGCCGTCGACGATCACACCCTGCGCCGCGAAGCTGAGCACCGTGACCGGCACACGCTGGAGGCGATCATCGACGATCAGGAAGACGCTGTCTTCATAAAGCGCATCGGGCGGCAACAGGATCGCGTCTTCACGCAGGAGATCGGGCATCGCCACCTCGATGAAGGTGCCGGGGCGAAGGACGTCGAGGGCGGCATCGTCCACATCGATCACCGCGAAGGCGGCAAAGCTCGCATCAGCGACCTGCGGTGCGACCCGCGTCACGGTCGCGCTGCGCTCCAGGACGTTGTCGCCGGCGCGCCAGGTCACCGTGACGTCGCGCCCCGTGATCTCGTCGCGCGCCGCGAGGCGTGCATATTGGCTGTCGGACAGGGCGAAGCGCGCCTCGAGGCGATCCGTGGCAACCAGCGTGGCGATGCGGTCGTTGCTGCCCACGATCTTGCCCTCCTCCGCCTGAGGCGCGGAAACCAGCGCGTCGAAGGGGGCGCGCAGGACGGTATCGTCGAGATTGCGCTGCGCCTGCGCGACGCCGAATTCGAGCCGCGCCATCGCCGCATCGAGCTGGGCGCGCTGGGCCTCGAACACGGCGAGCTGGCTGTCACGCCCCTCCAGCGCGGATTGCGCCTGGGAAAGACGCAGCAGCGCATCGTCGAGCTGACGCTCCGGCGCGGCGCCGCGTTCGGTGAGGGTGCGCAGCCGGTCGATCTCGCGCTCGGTGATCTCGAGCTGCTCGCGCGCGCGGGCCATCGCCGCCTCTTCCTGGCGCACGCGCGCATCGAGTTCCGCGATCCGCGCCCGGGTCTCGGCGAGATCGGCATTGGCGCGCACCAGCGCGCCCTCGAAGGCGAAGGCATCGATGCGCACCAGCTCCTCGCCGCGGGCAACGCGCCCGCCTTCGACCAGCTGGTCCGACACGGAGACCACCTCCCCGGCGACGAGCGCGCGCAGATCGACGCTGCGGCCCGCGACGATTTCGCCGAACAGAGTCAGCGTCGGGCGCAGATCGGCACGCTCGACGATTACCGCATCGACGAAACGCGGCTGTTCCGGCTGACGCTCCACCGGCACCGTCGGACGCGTGGCCTGCATATAGGCGAATCCGGCGAACGCGCCGGCGAGAAGCAGCAGCGGCAGGACGATCATAACGAGCAGGCGCGCCGCGCGCAGCATGCGCTTGCCGAGACCGGCACGAGGCGCACGCGTCCTCGCCAGAAAGGGGGGCTCTTCGCCCGGCCGCGCATCCATCTTCATCGCATCCGTTATGTGAGGGCGCCAAACTTTGCGTCGCCCGATTCGTTTAAACGCTATCGACGCCCTTCGCACCTGCAAAAATACATAGGGTCTACGCAGGCTCGGACAGGGCGGATCAGCTCTGCTCATATCGCCTGTTTACGGCGAAATGCAAGGCTTTGTGCTTCATGAGGCGCTGCGGTGAGGGCCTGGCTGCCAGGCACCGTTCCAGGCGCCGGAGGAATAAGGTCGAGCGGGACGCGGGAACACCGCCCGACGCGGACTGGACAACTCAAGATTGATTAGTTATCGAGAAACCATATTTGAATTTTGTTTTGGATCTTTCAGCATGATGAACCTGCCCGGCCTGAAGCCGTCGGCGCTGCCGCAAATGCGCGCCGGCATACCCGATCGAGGCGCTGACCCCGCCTTCACCGATGCGATGGCGCTGAAGGGCGGCGCCGGGGCGGTGGGGCCGATCCCCCTGCCCTTGCGAGACCTCGAAAGACGCGTGGCGGATCGCATCTTCATGCAGTGCTTCGGGGACTGGGAAGATATCGGGGCCGATGCCGGGCATCGCACCTTCGAGTGGCCATCGATCCATATCCATCTCGACGGCGCCATTGCCGCGATGGTCATCGACTTTCGCGACGAACTCGCCCTCATGCAGCAGCAGCATTCTCTTCAGGAGCTGCGCGATATCGCCCGCGCCGGGGCAAAAGTTGCGGTGGAGGCGATCAGGCGCGGCGACAGTATCGGCTTCTCCGAGCAATTCCAGGCGGATGTCTATACCGGCATGAACAAGAAGAGCCGCGAGATCCTCCACGATCGCGGCATCGCCGCAAGCGGCAACTTCGTCGGGCCGGAAAGGCTGTTTCCGGAATGGAATCCGGATGAACGCCCCGGCTGGACCGGCGGCGGGCCGGATATCGGTCAGGGCGGCGAGTGGCCGCGCGTGCGGATCGATCCGATGCCGGGCATCGCACCTTCGAGTGGCCATCGATCCATATCCATCTCGACGGCGCCATTGCCGCGATGGTCATCGACT
>PXAW01000593.1 GCA_003567055.1 Hyphomicrobiales bacterium | reverse complement strand
TATCCCGATCTCGCCGACGAGCACGGTGTCATGCTCTATCCGTTCTTCCTCGACGGCGTGGCCGGCGAGGCCGCACTCAACCTTGATGACGGCATCCACCCCAATCGGGAAGGTGTCGCCGTCATGGTCGAGCGCATGCTGCCGACGGTGGAAGCATTCATCGAAGCGATCAGGCAGGAGCGCGGATCGTCCGGATAATCCGGTCGGTCGCGCCGTAGCGCATCCTGCGAGCATGCATCTGCAAGCGCGCGGGTTGCCGTCATCGGGTGCATCTCTATGATGCGGGGATTCGCGCCTGCGCACACCCACCCGACGCGGAATCCCCATGCTGATCCATGCCTTCTCGTTCGACAGTCTGATGCTGCTCGCGATCATCCTGATCGCCGGGGCCGTGTCATACGGGCTTGCCGTTCTGATACTGAGAATCATGCATCGTCGGCTGGAGGGGGAAGGCGCACGCGTTCCCGTGCCGGCTTATTTCACCGCCGTCACCACGATCTGGGCGCTGATCTTCGGCTTCGTCGCAGCCGAGGTCTGGCAGATGAACAACCGCGCCGTCGAAGCCTCGCTCGCCGAACGCTCCTCGATCCAGCGGCTTGCCGGCAGCGCGGCCGTCGAAGCGCTGGATCTGTTCACGTTGCGGGTGGGGCTTTCGGACTATGTCACCGCCGTGACGGAGGACGAGTGGGGCGCGGGGGCGAATGGCGCACCGCATCCGCGCGCAGATGCTGCCGTTCAGGCCATTCGCCTCGCCTTGCTCGAGGCCGCACGCACGAATACCCCCGAGCCGCTGCTCGCCAAGATGATCGTCGACTTTGACGAATTGCAGGATGCGCGGGAATTGCGCCTCGCCATCGGCCAGCGCCATGTGGCGGAGCTGAAATGGGCTTTGGTCGTGGTCCTGGCCTTGCTGTCCCAGATTGCGATCGCATTCGTGCACCGCGATCGCCTGCGCGCCGGCAGGGCTGCAATCGCGATCTTCACGGTCGCGGCCTGCCTCAGCATCTGGCTCGTGGCCCTGCACGCCTCGCCCTATAGCGGGTCGGTAAGCATCTCTGCGCAAAACCTCACGGCGCTCTTCTGAGCGCAGCATCTGCCATGAAGCATGGGATGCGGAGCGCCTGCGGTCGGGGGCATACCGAAAACCGCCACCGTATTTCGCCTTGGCGGGAGGCGCCTCCCCCCAATCCTGTGGACAGGGTTGGGGGGAGATCGACAAAACCGCGCATTGCCGGATGAAGGAACATTGCGGATGATCGGCTTCAACCATCCCGCCCCTCACTCTCCGCCATAGGCTTGCCCGTCACGCGATCTTGGCTCGCCTTCCGAATAGAAGGGTTGGCCATCGCCGGCTCCCCGATCCTGGCACGCAGCGCGTTTGCCCGCTCCTCGTGGAAGTCCGGGGGAATGCAAACGAAGCTTGCTTCAGCGTCCGGCGCCCGGGGATTCGCTCACGATACGGTCGCGGCCGGAATCCTTGGCGTCATAAAGCAGATCGTCCGCACGGCGCAGTGATGCCTCGACGTCGTCGTCTTGCGAAATGTCGATCAAGCCGGCGGAGAATGTGTAGCAAATCTTCGGACACCCCTCAACGGGGCGAGAATTGCGCACCTTCTGTGCGATCTCTGCAAGTCGCTCCCGCGCCTGTTCGAGGTTGCAATGCGGCATGAAGAGCACGAATTCTTCACCTCCGATCCGGCCGAACAGATCATTGAGACGAATGTTGTTGAGGAATATTTCGCAGAAATGAACCAGGATACGATCACCGATTTCATGGCCGTATTCATCGTTGATCGGCTTGAAATGATCGATGTCGATCACAGCCAGGCACGCCTCACTGCGATCATCGCTCGATTCACGCGCCTTGCGCCACTCCTCGAGTTGCAGCATGACGTAGCGGCGGTTGGGAACGTCCGTGAGTTCGTCGGTGAACGAGGCGCGCAGGGCGCTGTCGCGCTGGAGGCGCAGGGAGCGGGTGCCGGGCCGTAACCGCGAAATATCGGAAGCGATCAGGAGCATCGTGCCATCGGCGAACATGGTTTCTGTAACCCACAGCCAGACACCGCCGTGCAGCTCGATTTCGAAAGCCCTGTAGGGATCCGTGCCGCGGCGCGATTCGGCCGATTTCAGCCATGCATCGATATCGTCGGTTTCAATGATCGGCCCGCGAGTCTTGAGATAGTTTTCACGCATGATCTCGGACCAGAATTGTCGCGAGCCTTCAACGCAGAACATTTCGCGGAATGCGTCATTTGCGTAAACGACGCGATCCTCTTCGTCGAAGACGGCGACGCAATTCGGTGTGTCATCGAGCATTGCGATGAAATCGGGTTGAAGCGACTGATTCGACCGGGTCATATCGTGCTTCTCCGCGCGGGTGCGATCTCGGGAATATCGGTGACGGTTCGTTTCTCCATTCTGAAAACGGAGCGTATCGGCAGTATCTTCAAACTTCGTTCGATCGGCGGGCGGGAATGCACCGGAGCCGAAATGCGAAAGCCGGTCGCCGCTCTCTCGATGGCGCCTATCCCGGGTCACGGCTCCTGGCGATCAAGCACCTTGCGAACCTTCAGGGCGAGTTGCTCACGCCGATAGGGCTTGCTCAGCAGTTCGACCCCCTCATCGAGCCTGCCATTGTGGACGATCGAGTTCTCCGTATAGCCGGAAGTGAAGAGCACTTTCAGATCCGGCCTCAAGGCGCGGGCGGCGTCGGCGAGATCGCGGCCACCCATGCCGCCGGGCATGACGACATCCGTGAACAACAGATCGATTTGCGGAAACTGCTTCAGGATCTCGATGGCCGCGAGGCCTGCGGGCGCTTCGAGCACGCGATAGCCGAGCCCTTCGAGCTGGCGCACCACATGCTGGCGCACGAGGCTGTCATCCTCGACCACGAGAATCGTATCCGAGCCGCCGACGACATGGCGCCCCGCACGATCGAAACGGACATCCTCGCCCCTGGCGCGCGAACGCGGAAAATACAGCTTGAACGAGGTTCCCTCGCCGACCTCCGAATAGACCCGGATATGGCCGCCGGACTGCTTGACGAAGCCATAGACCATGCTGAGCCCCAGCCCCGTCCCCAATCCGACCTGTTTGGTGGTGAAGAACGGCTCGAAGACACGGGCGAGCGCATCGGGAGCGATGCCGCGACCGGTATCGGTGACGACGATCTGGACATATTGCCCTGCCGCGACATCGAGCTCCCTTGCGGCGTAGTCGTCATCGAGCGCCGCATTCGCCGTCTCGATCGTCAGCGAGCCGCCCTCTGGCATCGCGTCCCGCGCGTTCAGGGCGAGATTGAGCAGCGCCGTTTCGAGCTGGCTCGGATCGACCTCGGTCTTCCACAACCCGCCCGAGCGGATGATCTCGATATCGATATTCGCCGGCAGCGTGCGTCGCAGCAGGCTTTCCGTCCCCTGGATCAGGCTGCTCACATCCATGACGCGCGGCTCCAGAGGCTGCCTGCGGGAGAAGGCGAGGAGACGGCTGGTCAGTTCGGCGCCTCTGGCGGCGGCATTGGTGGTCATCTCGGCCAGTGATCTGAGCTGCGGCTGATCGGCGAGCTCTTCGGCGAGGATCTCGCCATTGCCGAGGATGACGGTCAGAAGGTTGTTGAAATCATGGGCGACGCCCCCGGTCAGCTGGCCCACCGATTCCATCTTCTGGGCCTGGAGCAGCCGCTCTTCGAGCAGCAGTTTCTCCGAGACATCCGTGATGGAGCCGAGAATACGCGTGACGCGCCCGGCATCGTCGCGAACGACGAAGGCGCGATCCTCGACACGGGCCCAGCTGCCATCCGCGCGGCGAAAACGGTAATGCTCCTTCAGGGTGTCCTCCAGCCCCGAGCGCAGACGCGCGAGCGCCTCATTGACGCGCGCCTCATCATCCGGGTGAAGATGCGCACGCCAGATCGTTGCATTCGCCGCTTCCGGCTCGGGGGCATGCCCGAAAATCTCCCGCAGCCCCTCGCTCCACCATTGGCGACCGCTGGCAACATCCCATTCCCAGATGGCGTTGCCGGTCGCCTTCGCTATGAAGCGGAAGCGCTCCTCGTTGGCCTGGAGCGCCTGCTGGGACTGCTTGCGCTCGGTCACATCGCGCTCGATGGCGACCCAATGCGTGAACCAGCCGGTTTCATCGGCCAGCGGCACGAGATCCAATTCCAGCCAGAATTCCTCGCCGGACTTGGTGTAGTTGATCAGTTCCGCGCGCACCGGACGCCATTTCTCCATCGCCCGGCGAATCCGGTCGAGCTCGCTGCGCTGCGTCTTCGGACCCTGGAGAAAGCGCGGCGTCTTGCCGATCACTTCCTCACGGCGATAGCCCGTGCGCCTCTCGAAGGCATCGTTGACATAGACGATCTTCGGGCCGTCGGGCGCGTCGATCGGCTCGGCTTCGGTGATCAGCAGGATGTCGTTCTGGCGCGAGACCGCGGCCTCCAGGAGCCGCAAATGTTCGTCACGCTCCCGCTCCCGGGTGATGTCGCGGAAATAGACCGCAAGCCCCTCCGGCGTGGGAAAGGCGTTGATTTCAAACCATGTCTCGAGCGGAGGGTAGAACTCCTCGAAGCGCACTGCGCGGCCCTCGGACAAGGCGCGCTCGTATCCGCGCTGGAGGCCGCTGCCGACGGCTTCCGGAAATTCATCCCAGAGACTCTGCCCCAGCAACTCTTCACGGCTGCGGCGGAGCAATGTTTCGGCCTGGCTGTTGAGAAACGCGAACCGCCAGTCCTGGTCGAGCAGATAGAAAGCATCGCTGATGCTTTCCAGCGTGTCGCGCAGACGCCGGGAAAGATCATGCGTCGCGTCTCGCGCGGCAATCTGCTCGGAAACGTCCTGGAAGGCGCCCTGAACGGCAACGATTTCGCCATCATTGTTGCGCACGGCCTCACCGATCGCCCGAACCCAGGTGCGGTCGCCCCTGGCGGTGATGATCTGCAGGGTTTCGTCGAAGGATATTCCACTCTCGGCACAGGCTCCGAATGACGCCTCGATCCGCTCGCGGTGCTCGGGCGCGTAATAGGCCATTGCCTCCTCGAGCGTGGGCGATTTGTCCAGAGGCACCCCGTGGATCTCGGCGGTCTCGGGGCTCCAGGTGATGCGCACCGGATCGAGATCGACGCGCCAGCTGCCCAGCCTGGCCATATATCCGGCGACCCTCTGGAGATGCGCCGCGTCGCGGAGCCGCTCTTCCGCCTCCACGAACCGGGTGATGTCCTGGGCGAAACCGAGAACGATCTCGCGGCCCTCGATGCGATGGCGTGCCCCAACACCACGGATATGCGCGATGCCGCCATCCGCGCGGATGACCCGATGCTCGAATGTGATCTGCGGCGCGTTCGTCTCGACGAAATGCCTGTAGGTCGACAGCATTTGCGCCTGGTCTTCGGGATGCACCAGCGCGACATAGCCG
>PXAW01000038.1 GCA_003567055.1 Hyphomicrobiales bacterium | reverse complement strand
AGAGGATTTCCAGCGCGCGCAGGCTGCCCACCTCGACCATCATGCGGAAGGCCTGGCCGAGCAGGAAATCGCCCACGAGCACTCTCGCCTCATTGCCCCAGCGGATGCGCGCCGCGACCTTGCCGCGCCGCATGTCGCTTTCATCGACGACATCGTCGTGCAGGAGGGTGGCGGTGTGCATGAACTCGACGGCGGCGGCGAGCTTGACGTGGCCGGCGCCCTCGTAGCCCGTGAGCTGCGCCGTGGCGAGCGTCAGCATCGGGCGCAGCCTTTTGCCGCCTGACGAGATCAGGTGGTTGGCAACTTCCGGGATCATGGTGACCTCGGAGCCGGTCCGCGACAGGATCATCGCGTTGACACGCTCCATATCGGCCCTGGTCAGATCGACGAGACGCCCGATCCCGGGCTCGGCCTTGTCTTCGAAAGGTACGACGACGCCCACGCGCTCCATCCTTGTCTTCACGGGTATGCATTCCCGCTCGGGAGGTAGCGCGACCATGCCGCCTTTCCAACCCGTACATTCATCTCTAGACTGCGACGCGGTAAATTTCCGCGCGCGGTCAGCGCAAACTGCCACGCGGCGCCGGGAGAAGCAACGCGCGTGTGCGCCGCAGCGAGCGCTGTCGTATGATCGCCGGCAGCCTGTCCCGCATCGCCGCTGCTGGAAAAACGGTCGCTCATGCGGCTCATTCTGTGGTCCATGGAGCCGAAATGGTCGAACTGATTCGCGCCAACGATCCCGTCCTGCTTTCCTTTGCCGAATCGCTGCTGGCTGATGCCGGGTTCAACGTCCTGCTCGTCGATACGCATATGAGCGTGCTCGAAGGTTCGATCGGGGCGATCCCGCGCCGGCTGCTGGTGGTGGAGGACGAGGCCGACGGCGCGCGCCGTCTGCTGCGCGAAGCCGGCCTCGCCGACGAATTGCGTGATCCGCCCTGATGAATCCGACCATGACGGCCCCCGATCCGGCTTCGTATTCGCACGACACGCTGTTCTTCGGGCGTATCCGCCTGATCCAGCGCGCGCGCGGCCACAGGGCCGGGACCGATGCCGTGCTGCTGGCCACCGCACTCGCCCCGCCGCGCGGGGAGCGGATCGCCGATTTCGGGGCGGGCAGCGGTGCGGTCGGGCTGATGGCGATGCACGAGGCCGTCGATTGTCACCTCGTCATGATCGAGCGCGAGCGCGAACTGGCGGATCTGTGCCGGCTCAATGCGATCGCCAACGCTCGGGCGGCGGACAGCCTCGTCATCTGCGCCGATCTTCTCGGCGGGCCGGTGCTCGATCATGCCAGCATTGACCGGATCTATACGAACCCGCCGTTCTTCGAGGGGGACGAGGCGCCGGTCTCGCCGGAGCCGGGGCGGGCGCGGGCGCATGTCACCGGTGAGGGCGGTCACGCGCTCTGGCTCGCCGCCGCGATCCGAGCCTTGCGCCAGCGCGGGCGGCTCGCCCTGATCCAGCGTGCCGACAAGCTTGATTCCTGCCTCGCGGCCCTGGTGCCGCGTATGGGGGCGATCGTGGTGACGCCGGTACTGCCGCGCGCCGGGATGCCGGCCACGCGGATCCTGATCACGGCGATCAAGGGTGCGCGCACGCCATTGCGGATCAACCCGCCGCTCGTCCTGCATGGCGATGACGGGCGCTTCACGGCCCGGGCCGAGGCGCTGCATCGCGGCGAGAGCGCGCATTTCGGATGGGCCGCCTGAGATGACGCCGCAGCCGCCAGCCGTCCGGCGCATTCGCCGCGCCTATCCGGATGAAACCGAAACGCTGTTTGCGATCTGGGAGGCGGCGGTGGCGGCGACGCATGATTTCATCGCGCCCGCCGATCGCGCCTTCTATGCCGAGCTCGTGCGCGAGCGTTACCTGCCGCGCGCGCATATCGCGGTGGCGACCGGCGCCGGGGATGTGCCGCTCGGTTTCATCGGCATGGCGGGGGAGCATATCGAGGCCTTGTTCGTGCATCCCGATCACGCCCGATGCGGGGTCGGGCGCGCCCTCGTGGCATATGCCCGCAAACCGCCCGGATGGCGTGGCGTCGGGAGCGGGCGGCGTGCCGTGCGGGTTGATGTGAACGAGCAGAACTGGCCGGGGCGCGCCTTTTATGCGCGTCTCGGCTTCACGCCTGCCGGACGCTCACGGCTCGATGCCTGCGGGCGCCCCTATCCGATCCTGCATCTGCGCCTGGAGTCGGATGCCTGACACCCCGGAGGGGCTTCACGCGAAACTAACCTTTGCCGTGAGAGACTGATCATGCCGAGAGAACGGCTCTTGCGGAGATGAGATGGATGGCTGCCCCACGCTTGCAGGCGGGTGCGACGGAGAGTGACGGCGAGCGGCGCCTTGCGCGGCCTCTCATGCCGTCGGCATCGGGGGCGGCAGAGCCTCCACCGCATGAGATCCTGCCGCATCTGCTGCTGCAGATGGCGCAGGGGGTGATCGTCATCGCCGCTGATGACAGGCTCGTTCTGTGCAATCAGCGTGCGGCCGAGGCTCTCGGCTGGCCTGTGCCCGTGCAGCCGCACGAGCATGATCGCGATGGCGTCGATGCGCGGGAGCGCGCAGTCGGCCTGGGGCGGGCAGGGGCGCGCCGCCATGTCAGCCGCCATCCGCTGCCCGACGGTGGCGAATTGCGACTCTACGGTGATCCCGACTGGCTGCGCCGCCCCGTCGATCGCGACATGCTCGATGCCGGCGACGGGGACAGTCTGTTTCGAAACAGCGTCATCGGTGTCTATCGCTCGAGTCTCGACGGCAAGCAGGTGCGTGCCAATCCCGCCCTCGTCAAGCTCAACGGCATGGAGAGCGAGGAGGATCTGATCGCGACGGTGATGGATATCGGCAATGAATGGTATGTCGATCCGAAACGCCGCGAGGTGTTCACGCGCCTGATGGAGGAGTATGGCGAGGTCACCGACTTCGTCTCGGAGGTGATCACCACGGGGTCGCGCCGCCGGATCTGGGTTTCCGAGAATGCCTGGGTCGTGCGTGATGCACAGGGCAATCCCGCATTCTACGAAGGCACCGTGGTCGAGGCGTCTCAGCGCATTCGCGACGAGGCGCGCAACGCGCATCTCGCCCGTCATGACGGGCTGACGGGGCTGGCCAACCGCACGCATTTCCACGAGCAGTTGCGCGGTGCGCTCCAGGCCCAGGCGCTTCACGACGAGGCCCGACAGATCAACGCGATCGCACGGGCCCGTGAAGCCTCCATCGCGCTTGTCTGCGTCGATCTCGACCGGTTCAAGGACGTCAACGACACACTCGGCCACGAGGCCGGCGACGCGCTGTTGCGCGCGATTGCCGAGCGCCTCGCCGCAGCGGCGGGCGGGCGTGATTGTGCCGGGCGTCTGGGCGGGGACGAATTCGCGCTGATCCTCGAGCAGATCGCTGACGGCGATGCCCTCGAAGAGCGGCTCGACAGGCTGATCACCGCCCTGCGCGCGCCGCTTTATCTCGCCGGGCGCGAATACCACCCCTCCGTCAGCATCGGCGCGGCGCTCGCGCCACGTGACGGCGCGGAGGCGGATGATCTCTATCGCAGTGCCGATGCCGCGCTCTATGCCGTCAAGGCCGGAGGGCGCGACGCCTGGCGGGTCTTCGATGGTGATCTGCGCCGGCAAGCCCTGCGCCAGCGCAGCCTGGCGCGCGCGCTGGCGGGCCTGCTCAACGATACGCAGGCAGGCAGCGAGGCCGGCGACGTTCTGCCCGCACCTCTGCGGCTATCCTATACGCCGTTCATCGCCACGGGTGACGGGCGCCATGCCGGGTTTTCGGTGACGCCGGTCTGGCAGCATCCGGACGGGGAGGTGGCCGGGCGCGAGCTTCTGGCCATCGCCGAGGCGAGCAACCTCGCCGGCAACCTGTTCGACCGGATGCTGGCGGAGGTGATCGCCATGCGCGGACGGCTCCTCGCTGAGGGGCATGATCCGGGCCTGTTCAGCCTGCCCGTATCCGCCGCGCTGCTGCGCGATCCGCAGCGCGCGGTGGCGATCGAGGCGGTCTTGCGCGATGCCGGGATTCTGCCCGTACATCTCGAACTGGCCCTGCCCGAACAGGCCCTGCACGACCGTTCCGCCGATGTGGTGCGCGATGCGCTGGTCTATCTGTCGCAGGCCGGTATGCGCATCGCGCTCGAGGATTTCGGTTCGGGCCATGCCTCGCTGACGCAACTCCGGCGCTTCCCGGTGGATGTCGTGCGCATGGGCGAGGCGCTGATTGCGGGTATCGACCGGCCCGGTGCCGAGGCCGATCTGCCACAGACGATTCTGGCTCTCGCACGCGGTTTCGGCCTTCAGGGGGCCGCCGGCGGTGTCGTGCGGCAAGGGCAGTTCGACCAGCTCGCGCGCTGGGGCTGTCACTACGTGCAGGGCGATCTGCTCAGCCCGCGTCTGGAGCGCGACGGCGCCGTCACGGCCTATCTCGCCGCGCGCGCAGCGATCACCGATAACGCCGACGCTTTCCTCGTCTGAACCTGGCCGCATTGAGGGGCGGGGCGGGGCATGACTGGTGCATAATAATTTTATGTTATTTGATTTATCATTAATAATTCTTTTTTATTGTTTAAAATGATTTGTATGAATAAACAATCTGCGATATTGATAATTGCGGCATGAGAAATGTATGGGAGTTTTGTGATGAGCGATTATGTGACCTTCAATTCGATCAGCCGCGCCGAGCCGCCAGGGGTTCCGGGAGGGGTTCCGGGAGATGCTGCAGCTGGCGCTAACGGCCAAACTGAGGCATTTCAAGCCGGCTTCGAGGCCGGTCTTCGCGCGGCAGCTGAGCAGCAGGCGCCCTCTCGGGAGATCGCCGCGCAGGCGGGCGGCGGTAACCTCGTCGGCGGGATGCGGGATGATGATCTCGAGATAGGCTACGACCGCACGGGCGGCGGCATTGGCAACGACCCGCGCGCCAGGGATCCCTTCGGCTTTCCCAGCGCAACCCCAACAGGGCGACCGTCGTTCGCCATGACGGATATGCCAATCTTTGGCCAGGGGCCATTTGATGGAGCGCTGCAGCAGCTCAAGCAGTTGGGGCAGCTTCTGGACCTGCTCGGACAGCTGATGAGCCAAACGCCAGGCGGGCAGTCTGATCAAGGCGGACAGTTTGATATGGTGACGCCGATCGGCATGCCGGGCGGGAATTCCATGCCGGGTGGTCCCGGTACGGATCGGCTGGAGCCTGAAATGACGATCATGCCGGTCGGAGATCACGATGAGTACATTGGCGACATGGGTGACATCGGCGACGTCCCGCCTCCCAGCGTGGACGACCCCAATCTCACCGCCTATGAGCGCGGCGTGAACGAGCGCTCCCGCACCGGGGAGGGGGCCATCGCGCTCGAAACCGAGACGCGGCCTTCTGCCGAGGGCTATATGGCCGGGCCGTTCTCGAAGGAAGAGCTGGGCGAAATT
>PXAW01000182.1 GCA_003567055.1 Hyphomicrobiales bacterium | reverse complement strand
GGCCTTCATGTCTTCGAGGCTGAAGCGCACGAGAGGCAGGAGGCCCTCATCTCCGGGAGCCGTCGCTCCGGGATCTGCGGTTCGCGGGGTGGAATCCGCGTCATGTGAAGACACTGCAGTCAGCGCCATACCCTTTCCTTGCTCGCCACGGCGGGAATCGCCGCGCAGGATTCGAGGATGCGCATGTTTGTGGCGAAATTCAATGCAGCAAAACCCTGATTGCGCATCCTGCGTGCAGATGATGCACCCCGAAAGGGCCGTCGGGCTTTCGCCTGTGCCCGGCCATCCCTATATTGGGGCGCATGGGGACGTGTACGCCGCAAGGGCCGCGCCGGATTCCCGCCAATTGATCAGGGACGCCGCTTGCGCCCGCCAACCATCACGAGATTTCCTTGCCCACACGCCTCACCACCCGTCGCCGCAAGGCGAAAGCCGCCGCTGACGCACAGGGCGGCTATCACCCCAATCTGCCCGCGCGCGAGGAGATCGTCGCCTTCATCAAGGAGCAGACCGGCAAGGTCGGGCGCCGCGAGATCGCACGCGCCTTCGGCATCAAGGGCGGAGACCGGATCTTTCTCAAGCATCTCATCAAGGAGCTCGAGGAGGAGGGCGTGATCGATCGCAAGCGCAAGCGCCTCACCGGCAAGGACATGCTGCCGCCGGTGGTGCTCGCCGATATCGTTTCGCGCGACGAGGACGGCGAGCTGATCGCCGTGCCCGCCGATTGGGACGAGGCGGATGACGGCACCGCGCCGCGCATCCTCGTCACGCTCTCGCGCCGCGCCAAGCCCGGCCAGCCGGCGCCGGGCATCAATGATCGCGCGCTCCTGCGCATCGCCCGCAACGACGAGGACGAGGACGGCCCCGCCTATAGCGGGCGGGTGATCAAGGTTCTGCCCAAGCAGAAGGCGCAGATTCTCGGCATATTCCGCCCGCTTCCCGGCGGTGGCGGACGCCTGATCCCGGTCGATAAGAAGATGCTCGGCAAGGAGCTCGCCATCGCCCCCGGCGACGAGGGCGATGCCGGCGACGGCGATCTCGTGGCGGTGCATGTCGCCCCGCAAAAGCGCTACGGGCTCGACATGGCCCGGGTGCGCGAGCGGCTGGGCTCGATGAAATCGGAAAAAGCCGTCAGCCAGGTCGCGCTGCATGTCCACAACATTCCCCATGTCTTCCCCGATCAGGTGATCGCGGAGGCCGAGGCGGCAAGCCATGTCGGGCTTGCCGGCCGCGAGGACTGGCGTGATCTGCCGATCATCACCATCGATCCCGCCGATGCCAAGGATCACGACGATGCGGTGCATGCGCGCCCCGACGATGATCCGAAGAACGAAGGCGGCTTCGTCCTGACCGTCGCCATCGCCGATGTCGCGGCTTACATCCGCCCCGGCTCGGCGCTCGACCGCGAGGCGCTGGAGCGCGGCAATTCGGTCTATTTCCCCGATCGCGTCGTGCCGATGCTGCCCGAGCGCATCTCCAACGATCTGTGCTCGCTGCGCCCCCTCGAGGACCGCCCGGCCCTGGCCGTGCGCATGGTGATCGGCTCGGACGGCCTCAAGAAGCGCCATTCCTTCCACCGCATCATGATGCGCTCGGCGGCGCGCCTGTCCTATCAGCAGGCCCAGGCCGCGATCGACGGGCGCCCCGACGACGTGACCGGGCCGATCCTGGAACCCGTGCTCAAGCCGCTCTGGGATTGCTATCGCTGCCTCGCCCGCGCCCGCGACGAGCGCCAGCCGCTGGCGCTGGATCTGCCCGAGCGCAAGATCATCCTGAATGCCGAGGGCATGGTCGATCAGGTGCTGGTGCCCGAGCGTCTCGACGCGCACCGGCTGATCGAGGAATGCATGATCCTCGCCAATGTCGCCGCCGCCGAGGCGCTGGAGAAGGCGAAGATCCCCTTCATCTACCGCGCCCATGACGAGCCCTCGCTCACCAAGATGCATGCTCTGGGCGAAGTGCTCGCCTCCGTGGCGCTGAAAATGCCCAAGCAGGGCGCGCTGCGCCCCACCCTGTTCAACCGCATCCTCAAGGCTGTGGAAGGGCTGGAGCATCAGACCTTCATCAACGAGGTGGTTCTGCGCACGCAGTCCCAGGCGGAATACACCTCGCAGAATTACGGCCATTTCGGCCTCAATCTGCGCCGCTACGCGCATTTCACCTCGCCGATCCGCCGCTATGCCGATCTGATCGTGCATCGCGCGCTGATCGCCGCCCATGATCTCGGCAAGGACGGGCTGCACCCCGATACCACCAATGACCAGCTTGCCGAGATTTCCGCGCGGATATCCGCCGCCGAGCGGCGCGCCATGGCGGCGGAGCGCGAGACCATCGACCGGCTGATCGCCTATCACCTGGCCGACAAGGTCGGCGCCACCTTCGAGGGCCAGATTTCCGGGGTCACCAAATCCGGCATGTTCGTCAAGCTCGACCATACCGGCGCCGACGGCTTCGTCCCCGCCTCCACCATCGGCGACGATTATTTCCGCTACGAGGAATACGCCCACGCCCTTGTCGGCGACCGCACGGGCGAGACATACCGTCTGGGCGACCGGGTCAGCGTCAAGCTGGTCGAGGCGGCGCCGGTGCAGGGGGCTTTGCGTTTCGAAATCCTCTCCGAAGGCCGCAAGGGCACGGCCCCGCTGCCGCATGGTCGGCGCGGCAAGGGGGGTGGGGGAAAGCCAGGCGGGGGAAAGCCGGGCGGACGCAAGGGTGCCGGCACCAAGGTGCGCATCGGCTCCACCGCCCGCAGCAAGGGTGGTAAAGGGCGCAAATGATGGGGCGGATCATGAACGGCAACCGGATCGAGAGAGAGACCGGCAGTGAGGCCAGCAAGAGCCTCGCGGCGGGTTCCGGCGAGTGGAAACGCGCGATCATGCGCGGGCTCGGCTGTCGCTGCCCGGCCTGCGGCGAGGGGCGCGCGTTTTCCTCCTATCTGAAGGTAAGCCCTGCCTGCGATGCCTGCGGCCAGGAACTGCACCATCACCGCGCCGACGACCTGCCGCCCTATCTCACCATTTTCGTGGTGGGGAAGATCGTCGGAACCGGGATTTACATCTCCGAAATGCACTACGAACCGGCCTTGTGGTTTCATATGGGCACCTGGCCGCTCCTGACGGTCGCTCTCTCGCTCGCGCTGTTGCAGCCGATGAAGGGCGCCGTCGTGGGGCTGCAATATGCGCTCGGCATGCATGGATTCGGCGATGCCGATCCGGCAGGCCGGGACGGTGACAACGAACGAGGAAACACAGCGTGAGTGCCACGACCGATACCAAGACCCCCGCCGGTGCGGAGCAGGCCGGTAATCCGATGACCGACCGCCTGACGAAGACCGAGCGCGAGCGGCGCTGGCCGAACCTGCGCCCGCGTGACGCCGCGACGCTGATCGTTCTCGACCGGACGGGATCCGAACCCAGCGTTCTGATGGGCAAGCGCCATGAGGGCCACAAGTTCATGCCGGGCAAGTTCGTCTTTCCCGGCGGGCGCATCGAACCCGGCGACCGGCGCATGCTCGCCGCCGGCATGCTCGACGACCGCACCGATGCCGCTCTTTCGGCCCGCGTCGTGCGCCCCACCTCCAGCCGCAACCGCGCGCTCGCCCTCGCCGCGATCCGCGAGACCTACGAGGAGACCGGGGTGATGCTGGGCTCGGCCGATTACGGCGCGCCCGAGATCGAGATCGACGGCCCCTGGGGCGCCTTCGTCGAGGCGGGGGTGTTTCCCGAGCTCGACATGCTGCAATTCGTCGCCCGCGCCATCACCCCGCCGCGCCGGCCCAAGCGCTTCGATACCCGCTTCTTCGCGGTGGATCGCGAAATGGCGGCGCGCGAGGAGCCCGGCTTCGTGGGGCCCGATTCCGAACTCACCGAACTCGTCTGGGTGCCCCTGTCGCAGGCGCGCGATCTCGATCTGCCGACGATCACCCATGTGGTGCTCGACGAGCTCGATATTCGCCTCGAGGCCGGCTTCGAGCCGATGCTGCCGGTGCCTTTCTACTATGAAAAACGCGGCGCCTTCGTGCGCGAATACGTGTGAGGATGGCGCTCCATGAGCGATGCCGAGGGGCAGGATGAGGCCTTGCGCAGCCGTGCGCTGATTCGCGCGCGCAACGCCTCCATCGCCGCCGCCATCGGCTGCATTACCAGCGTCGGGATCGGGCTGAGCCTGTCGATGCCGCTGATTTCGCTCGAAATGGAGCGGATGGGAGCGTCCGGCACCCTGATCGGGGCCAATACCGCGATCGCCGGAATCGCTGCCGTCATGACCGTGCCCTTCGTGCCGCGTATCGCCGTGCGCACCGGCGTGCTGCCGCTGCTCTGGGGCGCGGTGTTTCTCGCCGCTGCGAGCCTGATCGCCTTCAAGTTCACCTATGACATCCTGCTCTGGTTTCCCCTGCGCTTCGTCTTCTCGATGGCGCTGGGCACCCTGTTCGTCCTGTCGGAATACTGGGTCAATTCCGCCGCGCCTGCGCAACGGCGCGGCTTCGTCATGGGGATCTATTCCACCGTGCTGGCGCTCGGCTTCGCCGCCGGGCCGGCGGTTCTGTCGCTGACCGGGACGCAGGGCTGGCCGCCCTATATCGCCGGGGCGGGCCTGTGCCTGCTCGCGGCGATACCGCTGTTTCTTGCGCGCGGGATTTCGCCGCGTATCGATCGCGGCACCGGGCGCACCGTCCTCTCCTTCATCCTCGCCGCCCCCGCCGCGACGCTGGCCGCGCTGATCTTCGGCGCGGTGGAGAGCGGCGGTTTCGCCATCCTGCCGATCTACGGGCTGGAACTGGGCTATGCGGCGGCGGGCGCGGCCTTCCTCGCGAGCCTGATGGCGCTGGGCAACGTCGTCTTCCAGATCCCGCTCGGGGCGGTGTCGGACCGGATCGACCGGCGTCTGGTGCTTGCCATGATCGCGATGGTCGGCCTCACGGGCGCGCTGATCATGCCCTTCGTGGCGCACAGCGTGATCGGCTTCGGCTTGCTGCTGCTGGTCTGGGGCGGTGTCGCCGGCGGGTTCTACACGGTCGGGCTCGCGCATCTGGGCGCGCGCTTTTCCGGCGGCGATCTCGCGGCGGCGAATGCGGCCTTCGTCATCCTCTACAATGCCGGCATGGTGATCGGCCCGCCGCTCACCGGCGCGGGCATCGACCTCTACCGCCCCCACGGCTTCGCCCTCGCCATGGCGAGCCTGTTCGCCTTCTACCTGATCGTGATCGCCATACGGATGCGAACGGGGCTGCGCTATACGTGAGCGCCCTCAGCCGCGCGGCGGCACGGCGAGGACGTCGCAGCGGGCCTGGCGCAGCACGTTCCGGGTGACGCTGCCCAGCATCACCTTGCGCAGACCGGTCAGGCTGCGCGTGCCGAGGACGATCATGTCCGCATCGAGATCACCGGCCACCTTGACGAGCAAGTGCGATGGCTCGCCTTC